>JAAYVF010000125.1 GCA_012517325.1 Myxococcales bacterium
GGCCGCTTGGTTCCCCTTCCGACCGACGCCGGGAGTTGACAACCTTTCGCGGTCACTTAGCATGGACCGTAACGAGATCCACAACTGCCACGAGGTTCTTTCATGCGACTAGGTCTGGATCCGGGAAAAATCGCTTACGCGCGCGACCTGGCCCGAGCCGTTACCGAACCGGTGCTCGCCCAGATCGCCGCCCATACCACCGATACCGTCGAGCGCGCCACCCTGCGCCTGATGGGCCTGTCCGGGGCCGACGAAGACGATGTGCCCTACCCCAACGTCCTGGTCCGCCATCTCAAGGACCGCCTGGGTGAAGGCATTGCGCCGCTCGTCGCCCTGGCCGCCAAGGAGCGCGGCCTGACCCTCGGCGAACTGGCCGCCGCCGTCGCCCGCGAGGAAATCGACCTACGCGCCGTCCGGCCGGCCGACCCGGCCGCCGGCGTCGCCGAGGCGACGCGCCTGGTCCGTGAAACCTTCCGGACGATCGACGCCCAGATCGCCCGGCGCCGCGAATTCACCGCGAGCCTCGGCCGCGGCCGGCAGCCGTGGCTGTACGTGATCGTCGCCACCGGCAACATTTACGAGGACGTCGTGCAGGGGCAGATGGCCGCGCGGCAGGGCGCCGAGATCATCGCCGTCATCCGCAGCACCGCGCAGAGCCTGCTCGACTACGTGCCCGAAGGCATCACCACCGAGGGTTTCGGCGGCACCTACGCCACGCAAGCCAATTTCCGGGTGATGCGCGAGGCGCTGGACGAGGTCAGCCGCGAGGTCGGCCGCTACGTGCAGCTCGTCAATTACGCCTCCGGCCTGTGCATGCCCGAAATCGCCGCGATGGGCGCCCTCGAGCGCCTCGACATGATGCTCAACGACTCGATGTACGGCATTCTCTTCCGCGACATCAACCCGCTACGCACCTTCGTCGACCAGCACCTGTCGCGGATGATCAGCGCCTACGCCGAAATCATCATCAACACCGGCGAGGACAACTACCTGACCACCGCCGACGCGATCGAGGCCGCGCACACGGTGCTGGCCAGCGACCTGATCAACGAACGATTCGCCGCCGCGGCCGGCCTGAAGCCGGCGCAGATGGGCCTCGGCCACGCCTTCGAGATCAAGCCCGAACTCGAGGACAGCTTCCTCTACGAGCTGGGCCAGGCGCTGCTGATCCGCGAAATCTTCCCCGAACATCCGATCAAGTACATGCCGCCCACTAAGCATATGACGGGCGACATCTTTCGCGGCTACGCGATGAACACCCTGTACAACCTCGTCGGCGTCGTCACCGGCCAGGGCATCGAACTGCTGGGCATGCTGACCGAGGCCATGCACACGCCCTACCTGATGGACCGCGCCCTGGCGATCAAAAACGCCAAGATGGTCTTCGACGGCGCGCGGCACCTCGGCGAAAATCTCGACGTCAAACCCGGCTCGCCCCTCCACCAGCGCGGCATGGAAGTGCTCGATAAGGCCGTGGCGATGCTGGAGCAAATCCGGCGCGATGGCCTGTTCGCGGCCATCGCCGCCGGGTTGTTCGCCGACATCAAGCGCGCCCCCGAGGGCGGCAAGGGCAAGGAAGGCGTCGTCAAGAAACAACCGCAATACACCAATCCCCTGTTCGACGTGCTCGCGGAGAAAATTCATGCGCGCGGTTAAAACCAAGGAAGTCGATCTCACCCAGGTCCGCCCGTACGGCGACATCATGGACGACGGCGCGGTGCAGATGAGCTTCACCCTGCCCGTCGCCCTTTCCCCCGAAGCCGTCGAGGCGGCGCGGCTGCTGGGCCGCCAGCTCGGCCTGCGCGACCCGTCGGTCGTCCACGGCGAGGACCTGGGCGGCTACTCGTTCTTCATCGTTTACGGCCACACCGATCAGTCGATCGACCTGACGCAAATCCACGTCGAAAAAGTCGACATCAAGCCCCTCTCGCGCGAGGAAGTGAACGCCGCCATCGGCGAGCAGCTCGGCCGCAAGATCGTCGTCGTCGGCGCCTGCATCGGTTCCGACGCCCATACGGTGGGCATCGACGCGATCATGAACATGAAGGGTTACGACGGCCATTACGGGCTGGAGCGCTACCCGAACATCGACGCCTACAACCTCGGGGCCCAGGTGCCGCCGGAAGCGTTGCTGCAGGCCGCCATCGAAAAACACGCCGACGCGGTTCTGGTCAGCCAGGTGGTCACCGAAAAGGGCTTCCATCGTCAAAACCTGACCCGCCTGGTGGAACTGGTCGAGGCGGCCGATTACCGCGACCGCCTCGTGCTGATCTGCGGCGGCCCGCGCATCGATCACAAACTGGCCCTGGAACTGGGATACGATGCCGGATTCGGCCGCGGCACCTATGCGGAACACGTCGCCGGATTTATCTTGGAAAAGATGAAACAACGGGGAATCCGATGAAACCATCTTTTTTCAATCCGGAAGCACTGCCCGAGCCGAACGGCTACAATCACGGCGTTTTGCTGTCCGGCGGCCGGATTCTGTTTGTGGCCGGTCAGGGCGGATTGGGCGACCGCGGCGGTGACGGCAGTTTCGCGGCGCAGTTCGCCCGGGCGCTGGCGGCGGTGCGCGAAGTGGTTAAAGCCGCCGGCGGCCAGGTGGAACACATCGGCCGGCTGACCATCTACGTTAAAAACATGGCGGAATACCTGGCGAATCGTCCGGAATTGGGCTCGATTTACCGCGCCGAATTCGGCGATCACTACCCGGCCATGAGCGTGGTGGAGGTCGCCGGATTCATCGACGATGCCATGGATTTGGAGATCGAGGCGACCGCCGTTTTGCCCTGAGACCTTCTTGATTTTCGATTTCAATGATATTTATAATAATATCAAATGGTTATGGTTCATTTCGATGTTAAAATTTTGTTCTTGAATTACTCAAAAGTCGATGTTAATGATGAATTGAGTCGGCTTGGTGGGCAAACAACGAGAAAAGTATGAAACGGAAAAAATACCCTTTTCTGGCCGTTTTCCTCGTGATTTTTCTTTTCTCCGTTTTCGCGCAGGCAATTGTTTCCTGCGGCGAATCGCCCGATTTCACTCCAGAATCCGATCAAACGGCCGATGACGACGACAGCGCCGACATCGCGGATGACGATTCGTCGGCTGACGACGACGACGGCGCGGCGATGCCTTCCCTGCCGCTGGGGCATGATCGCGACTGGGATTGCTATTTGTGTCACGCGGAGGATTTTCTCGGCGCCAAGGGCGAACCGCACAGCAGCACGTTCGCTGCGCCTTCACAGTGCAACGCCTGCCATCCCGACGGCGATTGGACCTATACCAACCCCGATGCTCCAGCCGGGCACGGCTCGACTGAAAATTGCCTGAATTGTCACCAAGGGCTGCACGAAAAAACCTGGGCCGACCCCAACCAATGCCTGGTCTGCCATTTGCCCGGAACCGCCGCCGAGACGCCGCGATTCCCGAAAAATCACCGGACCTCATGGGATTGCTACCTGTGCCACGCCGAGGATTTTTTCACCGCGCAAGGCGAGCCGCACGACCATCAATATGATTCGCCGAACGAATGCCTGACCTGCCACGAGGCGAGCGACAGCAATTACCATGATCCGAACGCTCCCGACGGCCACGGATCGGAAGAGAATTGCCTGAATTGCCATCAAGGGCTGCACGACAAAACCTGGGCCGACCCCTATCAGTGCCTGGCCTGCCATTTGCCGGGTGAAGCGACCACGACGCCGACCTACCCGACCGGTCATGACACCGCCTGGGATTGTTATCTTTGCCACAGCGAGGATTTTTACAGCGCCCAGGGCGAACCGCACGGCCATCAATACGGGTCGCCGGGCGAATGCCTGACCTGTCACGAAGCCGGAAGCTGGAGCTTTACCGATCCCAACGCGCCGGAAGGCCACGGCTCCACCGGCAATTGCCTGACGTGCCACGCCGCGCAGCATTCCAAAAGCTGGACCAGTCAACAGCAGTGTTTCACCTGCCATCAAGCCGGCACCGCCGCGCCGCAGTACCCGAACAACCACACCAGCACCTGGAACTGCTATATCTGCCATGCGTCCAATTTCAACGGCGCGCCGAAAGAGCCGCATCAGCATCAGTACACGGCGCCGGATCAATGCACGCAATGCCACAGCATGTCGAATCACGGCAGCCCGAATCATGGCGGCACTCCGGAGGATCATGATCCGTCCTCGAATTGCCTGAACTGCCACTCGGGAATGCATGGG
Organism: Myxococcales bacterium; assembly: GCA_012517325.1. Taxonomy (NCBI): domain Bacteria; kingdom Pseudomonadati; phylum Myxococcota; class Myxococcia; order Myxococcales; species Myxococcales bacterium. Next base: position 4,212 of record JAAYVF010000125.1, read on the forward strand.
AAAAGTTGGCAGGATAAGAACCAGTGCCTGGTGTGCCATCAGTTTTAAATTCCCTTTTTAAAAAGAATTGCGGTATTGAATAATGAGGCTGTGCTGGTGATGAATCTTTTCTACCGCCCAACTGCGAGAGGTTAGTGGATGAATGCAACGTTGTGCCGAGGTGTCGTCGCGCCCCGCTTACGTCGCCGGCCCGATCGCTCCGGCGGGCGTTGGTTGCCGGCAGCCGGATGGGTTCTGCTGATCTGGCTTGTCGCGCGGCCCGCCTTGGCCGCCGACCTGCAATACTACGGCAATTCAACCACGATTCCGTATTACTTCACCGAATCGATCGCCGACAAAAACAAATCCTATCTGGCGCTCTATGAATTTCTCGATTTCGGCGCGAGCAACATCGGCGTGGAGCGGCTGGAAATGTATTTTTCCGGCTGGGGCCGCGGCGATGCCATCGACAAATTGGACCCCGAGGACAAAGCGGTCGGCGACGCGCAGCTCAATTCGGCCTTCGTGCGCTGGCATGACCAGGACAACGTTTTCGACGCTTCGCTCGGCCGACGACTGGTGGTCATCGGTCCGGTGGCGGAGCAGGTGGACGGCGCGGTGCTGCAACTCGAACCGATCGACGACATCGGCATCCAGGGGTTCGGGGGAGTGCCGGTATTTTCCGAGGTGGGCGAGCGCGACGGCGACTGGGGCTACGGCGGACGTTTCTACGCCGGTTGGCGGCCCTATATCGAAGCCGGTTTTTCGGCGGCCGCCTTCACCGAAAAAGGCGATCCGGACCGGCGGATTTTCGGCGGCGATTTGACGCTGTTTCCCATCGCCAACCTCGACGTCATGGGGCACGCCTATTACGACCTGCTGTACTCCTCCTGGTACGACACCGACGGCATGCTGGTCATCCGGCCGGTCGAGGATCTGAAGCTGCTCGGCGAATATCAGCGGCTGATGCCCTCGGCCTATCTGGGAATGGGCTCGTTTTTCTCGGTGTTCAGCTTCGACACGATCGACAAAATCCAATCCGAGGCGCGGTACGTTGCGGCGCGGCGCATCGCCTTGGGGGCGCAATACGACCACTACGTCTACGACGACGCCGATCCGGCGGACCGCTACGGCGGCTCGCTCGGCGTGCTCTGGGGCGACGAGCGCACCAACACCGTCAACGTCGGCCTGTATCGCCTGGACCGCCAGGACAACGGCTATCGCGAACTGCGCGGCTATTTCTACCAGCGGTTCGCCGCGTCTTTTTACGTGGTGCTGGACGCCATCCATTACCAACTCGACGAACAGCTCTACGGAGTCGGCCAGGGGTTCAACGGCACCGGCTCCCTGGGTTTTAAATTCAACGACGCGTTGGATTTGCTGGTGACGGGAATGTACTTGACCAGCCCCTACTACGACAGCGACCTGCGGGGGCTGCTCAAGCTGACGTACAATTTCGGTCGTCGCGACATTTTATATCCGGATTTTTAAATGCATACGAAAACCATACCGATCCTATTAGGCGCGGTGTTGCTCGTTTCGGCGGCCGCTTTTTCCCTGGCGGTGTCCGATTCGGCCGACAGCATTCTGTTCAACCACAAGCTGCATGCCGCGCAGAATATCGACTGCGCGCATTGCCACGCCAATTCGCTGGCCGACCGCAGTTTTTATCGCACGCTGCCCGAGAAAAAGGTCTGCGCCGAATGCCACGACGTCCGGGCGAAGAGCGATTGCGGCAAATGCCACACCAATCCGCGCTCGCCGCGCACCTACCCCACTCAGGCCCGCGCCACCAACTACATGCATTCGCAGCACAAGGACGCCTTGAATAATTGCGCGACCTGCCACGGCACGGATATCGATCCGAAGCCGCACATCTCGGGGTCGCACGCGATTTGCGGCGCTTGTCACGGCAAGGAAATCAAGCGGATGCTGTGCGCCATGTGCCATCGCGACCTGGCGTCCGCCGGCCTCAACAAGCTCGATCACTACCGCCACGACGACAACTTCATCACCGAGCATCGGGAATTCGCCAACAGTTCCGTCCGCATCTGCGCCCAATGCCACCGCGAGGCCTACTGCCTCGAGTGCCACAGCAAAAAAGCGGGGATCAAGCCGAGCGTCAAATACCCCGAAAACGTCACCAAACATTTCATCCATCGCGGCGATTACCTGACCCTGCACCGCATCGAAGCGAAAACCGATCCGTCCTCCTGCCTGAAGTGCCACTCCCGCGCGGAGTGCGCCGCCTGCCATAAAAAGGATCGCGTCTCCGCCGAGGCGGAAACTCCCTTTTACGGCCACCCCGCCGGCTGGATGACCAAGGGCGCCGCCAACTTCCACGGCGACGAGGCGCGGCGCAACATCCTGTCCTGCTCGACCTGCCATCACGGTAAGGGCCCAGGCTATTGCCTTGACTGCCATAGCGTCAGCGCCGGGATCAATCCGCATCCCAAAGGCTGGGAAAGAAAGGTCAAGGGAATGAACACCAACGACCGGATGTGCGCCAAGTGCCATGCGAAGTAAAGGATTTTGGCCGATGAAACGGACAGTCAAGAAATGGACCTGGGCGGGATTGTTCGCCGTCGGCGCGCTGCTTGGTACGGCGTTCGCGCTGTTCGGTCTGGCGGCGCCGGCTTGCAACGATCCGAATCCGGACGCGTTGACGGGCGCGACGCAGCCCACGGGCAACGGTTCGATATATCCGCATTCCGACAACTTTGCCAAGGCCGAGCAACACGGGAAGTATGTCATCGAGTACGGCCCCGCCGAATGCCAGGGCTGTCACGGGGTCGATTACCGGGGCGGTTCGTCAGGGGTTTCCTGCTATCGTTGCCATGCGCTGTACCCGCACGCCGACGGCTACGACGCGGCGTCCAAGCACGGCCGTTACGTCCTCGAACACGGCACGGGCGGCTGCGCGGTGCGCTGTCACGGCGCCGATCTCAAAGGCGGCGACAGCGGCATTTCCTGTTTCCAATGTCACGCTTCCTATCCGCACGCCGCCGGCTGGGCTGACATCGCCAAACACGGCGTTTACACCGACGGCCAAGGCGGACCGCAAACCTGCGCCAATGCCTGTCACGGCGCCAACTATCAGGGCGGCGACAGCGGGGTTTCCTGTTTCTCCTGCCACGCGCCCTACCCGCACCGCTGGACGAGCGACGAGGGCCACGGCGGCTATGCGGCCGCCCACGGCTTGTCGACCTGCCAGACGCAATGCCACGGCACGGATTTGTCGGGCGGTGTCAGCGGCGTCTCGTGCTTCCAGTGCCACGAAGACTTCGGCGGCGACGACGACAAGTAACAACCGATAACAAATCAATGGCCCGCGACGGGCTCGCGATAACTGGTGTGCGCCGCGTCGCCGCCCCACATCGGCCAGCCGGTCAGTTTTTCGTCCCGCGTATCAATGGCGACCAATCTGCCGTCCTGCGTGCCGACGTAGATGAAGCCGCCCTCGATCACGGGTTGGGAGCGGACCGGCGCGCCGATCGGATAGGCCTTGATCTGCAGGCCGTCGGCCGGATCGATTTGCAGCACTTCACCGTTGACGGTGCCGATGAAAAGATAGCCGCCGGCGACCACGGGCGGCGTCCCGAGGAATCCGCCGAGTTCGGTCAGGTTGCCGGGCAACGGCTGGCTCCAGCGTTTTTCGCCGGTTTTCCGCTCGTTGCAGACGATTTCATCGCCCAGCACATTGTAATTGTTATCGCCGTAGGTGAGCACGCGCGAACCCTGAAAAGCTTGCAGTGTCGAAACGTTGTTCTGGCCGATATTGCCGTAGGCCGCTTCGGCGTTGGACTGGGCCGGCGCGCCGCCGGCAAAACCGTTGGCCGCGTCCAGCGAAATGCCCTGTGATTTGTACTGGGTTTTGGCTTGCACCGCGCTGTCGATATACGGCGCCGCTTTGCGGTTGACCTGCCGCGTTTCCTGCCCCGAGTTCTTACTGGCGTTGACGGTGGCTTCCTCGGCCACGCCCGAACCGGGAACGTCCGCGCGTTTGGTGTAGTAAAGCTCGCCGTGGACCACGACCGGCGCGGAAGTGGCTCGCGCCTGCCGGGCCGAGAGGATCTCGCCGTCGCTTTGCCGGAAGCGATAAATCGTGCCGGCGAACGTGGCGACAAACAACTCGTCGCCTTCGGCCACGGGCGCGCTCATCACATCGGCGTCGATCCACCGCTGCCAGAGGATTTTCCCGGTTCGCAAATCGAAGGCGGCCAGCGCGTGGCTGGCCGGGGGCGGAGCTTTCGCCCCGGCGGGCGATGAGGCGATCGAGTTCACATTGGCCGCGTTCTCCTGCATTTGCACCGCCTGATTGGCGCCGCCCGAACGGCCGGTCGCCGGATAGGCGGAAAATACCCGGCCATTCGCGATGGTGGGCATCGACATGAGGGGGTCACCCAGCCACCACGACCACAACTGCCGGCCGGTTTGGGCGTCGAGGGCGAAAATCGTGCAGGATTCGGTATTGAAAATGACCACCCCGTCGCGGACGACGACGCTGGAGGGGCCGTCGTCATCCAGGTTTACCGCCCATTTCAGCGTGCCGGTCCGGGCTTCGAACGCGTAGAACTCTTTGGAACGAAAACCGCCGCTGACAAAAACGAGGCCGTCGGCCACCGCGGGAGTGGCGACCGGCGCATGACTGGGCAGTTGCACGGCATAGCCGTTTTCGGTTTTCTGCACGGCTTTTTCATCCAATTGCCGGACGGTGACCTGGCCCTGGCGAAAATCCGCCGGCGGTGGGGCGAACTGGTCCGAGTTGTATTCGCGGACTTGAGCGGTGATGTCCTTGGGCTCTTCCGGCGTGGCCGGCGCCGCGGCGGGCGTCGCCTGGGGGGTGTCGGAATTGGGCGCCGCGGATTCCGCCGTCAACGACTGGATTGAAATCAAGCAGACCAGGGCCAGCAACAATAAAAAGAAGATAACTTTCCGGTTGGTTTTCATGGGTACCGCCTTCGGCTCGTTGGTCGGTTTTGTTAAATCCGACACAGCGGCGGCGCAAAAGGTTTCACCGGAAAGAACCCTTTTCGACCGGCGTCCGGCTGCACTGCGTTCAGGGAAGCTGTTTTTTCACCTCGGCCAGCGCTTCTTCGATGCCCTTCGCCGCCTGCCGGAGATCCGCGTCGGTGTGCCGCGCCATGATGTAACCGTGATGGAACGGCTGCAAAAAGACGCCGCGGCGGATCAGTTCGGTGTAGAACAGCGTCCGACGAGCCCGGTATTTTTTCTCGGGGTCGGCCGGAAAGATGATGAACGGCATCGGCGGAATGCCGGTCAGTTCTGCCGCCACGCCGCTGCGTTTGACGATTTCGTCCACCTCGGCCAGCCATTTCGCGCCGCGTTCCCACAGGGTATCGAGCGTTTTTTCGCGCTCGAGGATTTCGATCGTCTTGAGCGCCGCCGCCATTTCCAGCGAGTTGGGGAAAAACGTGCTCGAAATGAAAACCTTGCTCTCGACCACGTCCATCACCGCCGACTTGCCCACCACCGCGCTGAGCGGGTAACCGTTGGCGATCGCCTTGCCGAAGCAGGCCAGGTCCGGCGTGACGCCGTAACGTTGCTGCGCGCCGCCCAGCGACACGCGGAAACCGCTGCGGATTTCGTCGAAAACCAGCACGATCCCGGCGGCGGTGGCGCGTTCGCGGACGCCTTCGAGGAAGCCGGGCCGCGGCGCCTGCACCGCGTGGCCGAGCGGATGGCCGACCGGCGTGACGATGATCGCCGCGACGTTGCCGCGATGCGCCGCCAGCAGCCGGTCGAGGCTTTCCAGGTTGTTGTATTCGAATTCGTGCGTATCCTCGTACAGCTTGGCCGGGACGCCGCCGTGCGTTTCGACGCACCAGTCGTGCCAGCCGTGGTAGCCGCAGCGCAGGATTTTGAGTTTGTCGGTATAACCGCGCGCGATGCGGATCGCGCAGGTGGTGGCGTCGCTGCCGGTTTTCACCAGTATCGCTTTTTCGCAGCAGGGAATCAGTTGGCGCAACTTCCGCACCAGCTCGTTCTGGCAGGGCTGAACCAGGCTCATGCAGAAGCCTTTTTCCATCTGCGCGATCACCGCGTCGTCGATTTCCTTTTCGCGATAGCCCAGGATGATCGGTCCGTAGGCGGCCAGCATGTCGACGTATTCGTTGCCGTCCACGTCCCAGATCCGGCCGCCCTGGGCGCGGTCGAGAAACACCGGGTATTCGCCCGGCACGAAATTGTAAGGGCGGCGAATCCCGAGCACGCCGCCGGGGACCAACGTTTTCGCTTCGGCAAACATCCGCTCGCTCAGGGCAAGCGGCAACTTCGTTGACATGATGTCTCTCCTTCCTCGTCAGTCGTGGATCTTGATGCGAATCGCTCCGGGGCAAACGGCGAAGGTCGCGGGCAGGCGGCCCGGCGCTTCGCCGTCCACGTCGAGCAGGACGGTTTCCTCGGTGATCGCCACGATTTTCCGGGCGTGGTGCAACTGGATTTTCGGATGACCGAGGTGGGTGGCCTGGTAAATCTTCGGCATCTGGGTGATTTTTTCCCAAAGCGAAATGTCGCCGATCACCACCACGTCGAACAACCCGTCGCTCAGATCGGCCTGCGGCGCCATTTGCATGCCGCCGCCGAAAAACCGGCCGTTGGCCACGGCGACGCTGAAAACGGCCTGTTCGCCCAGGTCTTTCTGGTCGTCGAGGATCACCCGGACTTTCTTGTTCTTGTAGCCGATCATCGCACTGAGCGCGCCCCAGGCGAACGAAGCGAAACCGCCGAACACCTTGGTCGTGTGGTTGACCCGTTCGTCCACCTCGCCGCCGATCCCGAATGAGGCGATGTTGATGAAATAGCGGATCGTCGGCCGCCCCTGGTGATCGATCATTTCCAGCCGGCCCACGTCGACGGTGCGCGTCGCCTCGCCGGCCAGCCAATCGAGCGCCGCCGCGTGTTCCTTGGGCAAGCCGGTCGTTTTGCGAAAATCGCCACCGGTGCCGATGCAGATTTGCCCGACCAGGGTGTCGGGGTTCACCGGCCGATCGTCGGGGCCCATCAGGCCGTTGACCACCTCGTTCATGGTGCCGTCGCCGCCGACCGAAATCACCAGCCGGGCGCCGTCCTCGGCTGCCTGACGGGCCAACTCGACGGCATGGCCCATGCGGGCGGTGAACCGCACTTCAAACTCGCCGAGGCGGCTTTTCGCCTGTTCCATGATGCCCGGCCACAACCGGGACGCGGCGCCGTTGGCCGCGTTGGGATTGACGATGAACACCGGCGGCTTCATGAACCCCCCTAAAACAGCAAGGCGGTCAGGAAATAATTGGCGACCATGACGGTCACCGAACTGAGCACGACGCTTTCGGTCGTCGCCCGGCCCACGCCCTCGGCGCCGCGCGTCGTGTAATAGCCCTTGTAACACCCGATGGTCGCCATGATCAGCCCGAACACCGCGGCCTTGATCAGGCCGATGTAGTAGTCGTCGAAATCGACGTAATAAATGACCTGCTCCATGAACTCTGAGTGCGGGATATTGAGCAGCTTGGTCGTCACCGCCCAGCAGCCGACGGTGCCGATGAAGTCGAAAATCGTGGTCAGAAGCGGCATCATGATGACCGCGGCGATGATCCGCGGCACGATCAAGTAGTGGATCGGGCTGACCGCCATGGTTTCCAGGGCGTCGATCTGCTCGGTCACGCGCATGGTGCCGATTTCCGCCGCCATGCTCGAGCCGACCCGGCCGATCACCATCAGCGCCGTCAGCACCGGGCCCAGTTCGCGCGTCAGCGCCAGCACCACCGTCGGGCCGACCATCGAGTTGGCCTCGAACAGGCTGAAGGCGTAGGAACTCTGCAACGAAAAAACCGCACCGGTGAAGAGGCTGGTCAAGAAGACGATAAAGGTCGATTGCACGCCGATGAAATCGAGCTGTCGCAGTAGAAGCCGGACGCGGTAGGGCTTGCGCGGCAACCAGCGCAGCGCCCGGCCGAGGATGGTCATCACGCGCCCGACTTCCTCGACGAAGTCCAGGAGCCCGGCGCCGAGGCGCTCGAACGGCTTACCGATTTCCATCCAGCCCGTGCCTTACGTATACCCGGCTGACGCGGTGATTGATGTTGCAAAAGATCTCGTATGAAATCGTGTCACAGATCTCGGCGACTTCCTCAGCGGTGATCCGCTCCGCGCCCTGGCCGCCGATGAATACCGCCTCGTCGCCCACCCTTACCCCGGGAATGTCGGTCACGTCCAGCAGGCACATGTCCATGCAGACCGCGCCGACGATCGGCGCCCGCCGGCCCTTCACCAGCGCCGCGCCGCGATTGGACAGCCGCCGGTTCAGCCCGTCGGCGTAACCGACCGGCAACGTGGCGATGATGCTTTCCCGCGCGGTCACGAAAGTGCCGCCGTAACTGATCGGCGTCCCGGCCGGCACCGTTTTCAAGTGAAAGACCTCGGTCGTGAAGCGAAAAACCGGCCGCAGGTCGAGCACGTTTTCAAAACCGGGGCCGGGATAGGAGCCGTAGAGCATGATGCCCGGCCGCACCATGTTGAACGGCGGTTTCGGCGCGCCCAGGATGCCGGCGGTGTTGGCCATGTGCTTGATCGGCGGGTCGATGCCTTCCGCCTTCAGGTCGTCGAGCAGGCGCTTGAACCGGGCCAACTGGTCCCAATAATCGGCGCCCAGGTCCGGGCTGACCGTGGCGAAATGGCTGATCAACCCTTCAAGGCGCAGTTCCGGCTCTTGCGCCAGGCGAAGAATCGCGTCCTTGGCCTCGCCGACCGGAATGCCGATCCGGGTCATGCCCGTATCCACCTTGACGTGCACGTCGAACCGCAAGCCCAGTTCCCGCGCCTCGCGCGCCAGGTCCAGTCCGCGTTCGAGGCTGATGATGACCGGCGTCAGGCTGTACTGATGCGCCTTGAGCGCCTCGCCGTGGTAGATGCCGCCCAGAATCAGCACGGGCTTGGAAATGCCGCCCTCGCGCAGCAACATCCCTTCCTCGGCGAAGGCGACGCCGAAGCTGTCCGCGCCCAGCCGTTCGAGGTTCGCCGCCACCGGCACCGCGCCGTGGCCGTACGCATCGGCCTTGACCACCGCCATGATGCCGATGTCGGCCCCAAGCCGCTTGCGCAGCACGCGGAAATTGTGTTCCAGGGCGTCCAGATTGATCCAGGCGAATGTCGGTCGATGCGTGTACATGGCTTTTCTTCAGGGTTTAGGGTCGATTATTACCGCTAGGCGGCAAAGTCAAGCCTTCGCCGCCGCGACGTCGATTTCCCGGGCGAACGCCAGATGCTCGTCGCACCCGACGAGTTTCAACTGCCGGCGCGTCGGCGCGGGAAACCGCATCGTGGTCCGTTGCAGCCGCTCGCGCATCTCGTACAAGCGCCGGGGCGGCAGGCGGTCGTTCAAGTGGGCATCGAAGAGCCCGCGCACCGCCTCTTCCAGCCGGTCCAGCCGATGGCAAACCAGAATTAGGTCCGCCCCGGCCGCCGCCGCCGCGACGGCCGCCTCGCCCATCGGATACCGGTCGGCGACGGCTTTCATCTCCAGATCGTCGGTGACAATGACCCCGGTGAAGCCCAATTCGTTCCGCAGAATCGACAGCACTCGGGGCGAAAGGGTCGCCGGCCGGCCGGCCTCGATCGCCTCGACCACCAGGTGCGCCGTCATGACCGCGGCCACGTCCGCCGCGACGGCGGCGCGGAACGGCGGCAATTCCACTTCATCCAGCCGCCGGCGGTCGTGCGGCACGACGGGCAAATGCGTGTGGCTGTCCAGGTCGGTGTCGCCGTGGCCGGGGAAATGTTTGGCGCAGGCCCAGACGCCCTCGGCCTGCAAGCCCCGGATGACGGCGGCGCCCAACTCGGCGACCACCCGCGGGTCGGCGCTGAAGCTCCGGTCGCCGATGACCGGATTGGCGGGATTGGAATCCACGTCGACCACCGGCGCGAAGTCGATATCGAAACCCAACGCGGCCAGTTCGCGTCCCATCAGGCGGCCGAACCGTTCGGCCAGGTCGGCCCGGCCGATCCGCCCCAGGACGCGCATCGGCGGCCAGATCGTGGCCGGCGCCTTCAACCGCGCCACGCGCCCGCCTTCCTGATCCACGGCGAACAACAGCCGGCGCCCCTCGGCCAGGCCGCGGATTTCGGCGATCAATTCGGCGGTCTGTTCCGGGCTTTCGATGTTGCGGGAAAACAGGATGAAACCGGCCACGCCGAGTTTCAGGGCTTCGCGCACCTGCTCGTCGACGACCGGGCCGCCAAACCCGGCCATGACCACCTGTCCGGCCGTTTCGCTACGCATGAAGACTCCCTGGTATCCCAACCAGCATGGAGTCCCCCCCGGCAAGTGTCAATGATGACGAACCCGGCTCGATTCGCTAAAATGAACGGCCATTCCACCGAAAGAAACGGATTGACCATGACGTTCACAACAAAGGTTTTCGGTCCGCTCTTGCTTTTCATGCTCGCGCTCGCCCTGTTTTCCGGCTGCGACGAATCATCCGACAATGACCCCGGATCAGGTCCGGGACAGGCCCAAGATGATGACGACGATTCCGCCGCTGGCGGAACGGACGACGACACCGAACCGGCCGACGACGACGCTTCGCCGGAGCCGGTCGATCCGCCCGACCAATGGGGCCCTTACGGCGTCGGTTACGCGGAGTTCGCCTGGACCGACGGCAACCGCGACGACCGCACGCTGCCGGTCGTGGTCTTTTATCCGGCGCAAACGCCGCCGATCGACGGCGCGGCCTACAATCAAGCGGCGACCACGGCCGGCCTGATGGACCGCATGATGAAGCCGGCTTACCTGGCGGTGGAAAACGCCGCGCCGGATTTGACGGGCGCACCCTACCCGGTCGTGGCCTTTTCGCACGGATCGGGCGCGCGCAAGGAGGAATACAAGTACCTATTGGAATTCCTGGCTTCCCACGGCTACGTCTGCATCGCGCCGAATCACGTCGGCAACGTCGGGATCACCCATTACTGGCCTTGGCTTCTGGACATGTCGGTCCTGCGGCCGTTCGACATCGTCTTCGCGCTCAACCGCCTGGGCAAGCTCTTTGCCGCGCCCGAACATCCCTTCGCCGGCCTGGGCGATATTCAACGAGTCGGCATGATCGGCCATTCTTACGGCGGCAACACGACGCTGGCCCTGGCCGGCGCGGCCTTCAGCTACGATTACATCGAAGAGTTGTGCGCCGACCCGCCGGTCGATATCTATATCTGCGCGATTCCCGCGGCCCGCGCGATTTTCGAAAACCGGCTGCCCGATCCGCGCCTCAAGGCCGCGATTTCCCTCGCCCACGACGGGGCGCAGTCGTATTTCGGCCCCGACGCCGTCGGCGTGGAAACGATCAAAATTCCAACCATGCTGATCGCCGGCACCGCCGACAACTGGTGCCCCTACGAGCGCGAGGCCGAGCCGACGTGGGCCCACCTGAACTCGCCGGCGAACTATTTGCTGCTGGATAGCGCCGGCCACCTCGGCTTCACCGACGTCATCAGCGGCCGGCCCATGTCCCTGCCGCGCCAGCATTCGCTGGTTTTGCGCTATGTCACGGCCTTTTTCGGCTATTATGTGAAGGAATTGGCCGGCTACGGCGAATATCTGACGCCGGAACAGGCGACGCAATGGAACGCGGGCCACGACGATTTCCAGTGGTCGGAAAAGTGATCGGCTAGTTTTTATCCGCGACCAGCCAACAGGCCCAACTGATAAAATCGGTCCGGCCGACGAGTGAAAAGCCTTGCCGCGCGAGCGCGTCGACAAAATCGTCGGCGGTAAACCGGTCTTCGCGCGGGTGCGCGAAGAAGGTGCGGATCAACCGATATTCCAGAAACCGCCGCAGGATTTCCTCGACGTAAAAACGGCCGCCCGGCTTGAGCACCCGGTGAATTTCCGCGATCGCGTCGCGCCAGTTCGGCACGTGGTGAATGATGCCGAAATCGAACACGGCATCGTAATAGCCGTCCGGCGCGGGGATTTGCGTCACGTCGCCGCTCCACAACTTGACCCGGTCGCCCATGCGCGCCAGACGGCGCTCGGCGCGCCGGACCATCGCCGGATCCAGATCGAACGCCTCCACCCGAGCGGCTCCGAAATGCTTCAGAATCATTTGCGACCCGACTCCCCGGCCGCAGCCGACCTCGAGAGCGATCCCACCCGGCAGCGGCCCGCCGAGCTTCAATAAATTGGGGACTTCCCAATAGCGCCGCATGGCCGCGCGAATCGGGTTGTTCATCGCCAGGGTTTCGGCGCGATTCAATTTCATGTCGGCTTCTATTCCTTGGTCAGTACTTCACGGATTTTACGGGCCAGCGCCGGCGGCGAATAAGGTTTTTCCATAAATCGGATGCCCTCGCGCAACACCCCATGTTGCGCAATGATCTCCTCCGAGTATCCCGAGGTGTACAAAACTTTCAACCCCGGCTGCCGGGCCGTCAGCTTTTCGGCCAACTCGTAGCCGTTGATGCCGGGCATGATCACATCGGTCAATAAAAGGTCGATCTCACGGCCATGGGCCTGGTAGACCGTCAACGCTTCCTCTCCCGACGCCGCCGACAACACCCGGTAACCGAGACCCAGCAGCATGCGAATCGTCGGCTCGCGGACCACGGCTTCGTCCTCGACGACCAAAATCGTCTCGCTTCGTCCGGTCGGGGTCGCCTCCTGCTCCGTCGGGCTGGGCGGTTCGGTGGCCGCGGTCGGAACCAGGGGGAAATATAGCGTGAAAACCGAGCCCTGACCGGGCGTCGAGGAAACATCGATAAAGCCGTGGTTCTGCTTCACCGCGCCATACACCATGGCCAGCCCCAGACCGGTGCCTTTGCCGACCGGTTTGGTGGTAAAGAAGGGTTCGAAAATATGGGGGCGCGTTTCCTCATCGATCCCGCAGCCGGTGTCGCGCACCCGCAGAACCGCGAATTGTCGATCGCTCGCCGTTTCTCCCAGGCTGGCGGGCAGACCTGTCACCAGATCCGAGCTGATGATCAACTGCCCGCCTTCCGGCATGGCGTCACGACCGTTGATCGCCAGATTGATCATGATTTGTTCGATCTGTCCGGGATCCGCCTTGATCCATAACGGTTGCCGCGCGGCAAAGAGCCGCAGTTCGATGTCCTCGCCGATCAACCGGCCGACCATTTTATGTATCCGCCCAACCAGTTCGTTGAGATCGAAAACCCGCGGTTCGATGATCTGCTTGCGCGAAAAGGCCAGGAGCTGCCGGGTCAAACCGGCGGCGTTCTCCGCGGCCCGGTTGATTTCCTGAAAGGTCTCGTTCAGCGGATCGCGCGGATGCAGCTTCATCAAGGCCAGACCGGCGTGGCCGATGATTCCGGTCAGCAGATTGTTGAAATCATGCGCCACGCCGCCGGCCAAACGGCCGATGGCTTCCATCTTTTGCGATTGGCGCAATTGTTCCGCCAGTTTTTCCCGCTCTTTTTGCGCCGCCTTGCGTTCCGACATATCGATTCCGACGCCGATTATGAAGGGCGTGCCGTCCAACTCGACGCGCAAACCCGTCAGCAGATACGGAATGGTCTCGCCGTTTTTCCGGATCAGCTCGACTTCGATCTCCGCCGTCCCTTCAGTCATGGTTTTCCGGATCCGCTCCGCTAGAAAATCGCGATCCCGCGGCCGGACAAAATCCATGGCGGTCATTTCCCGTAATTCCGCCGGTGAGTAGCCAAGCACCGTGGCATGTTTCAAATTCCAGCGAATCAAGCGCATTTGGGTATCGTACATGTAGAACAAGCCCGGCAGGCTGTTGATGATATGTTCGGAAAGTCGGATTTCACGCGCGAGGTCCGCTTCGGCCGCCCGCCGTTCGACGATTTCCCGCCGGGATGTTTCCAAGGATTCGTCCAGCAGCCGCAAGGTGTAATTCAGCGTGGTGGTGGTTAAAACCAGGGCGATCGTCAGAATCGCCCAGCGCGACAACGGCGGCGCGGGCAATAATTGCGGAATCGGATGACCGAAGTAGTCGGTCAGGAAAATGACCAACCCGAGAATAATACTCAAAATCGCCATGTAAATTGCCGCCCGATGGCCTAAAAGAAGCCCGGTCAATACGGTCATGGCAATCAGGAAAACCAGATTGGCGCTGTACAATCCGCCGGAGAAGACGATATTGCACCCGAAGATGATGAAAAGACCGGCGATCAACAACCGGCTGGCGCCCCGCACCCATCCGCGGACCATCATGCCGCGAGCAGAAAAAACGATGCCAAAGAGCACCAGGACGATGAGCGCGCTGACCAGTTTATCGGCAAAGAAAAAGGGAACCCCGATCAATAGGGCGACACATAAAATAACGAGCATAAAGGATAACAGGTAATTTAAGATAAAGGCGGTACGGGTTTTCTCTTCGTCACCCGGAAACATTGGCGGCCGAAAAAAACGGTCGAAACGGAAGTTCATGTTTTCTATCGTACGCCTTCGACAACAAACAGCAGATAACCTGACAGACAGCCGGCGCTTATCCAAAAACCTGTTTTTATACCATCCTTATTTTTCCCCTTTGTATCACTTATCGATTGTCTCCGACAAATACATTATTCATTTCACCGGAAAATCGACAAATAGTATAAAAAAACCGCCTTTTCTCTCTGGTATTGGAGAATTCCCGCCTCGTTTGGGAAGGTTTGAATCTTGCCCCGGCAAACAGATATTTCTTGCCTGCCAAAATGGAAGAGGTTATGGTAAATCTCAGTCGACGGATGTGAGTATCTTTTTGTCCTGCTGCCGGCGCCCCTTCAAAAAGGGGGCAATAATTGGGTATCGCCAACGCGGCTGAAAAACGCTCTTTTACCGCCCGCGATCATTGCGACGGCGCTTCAATGGTCGCTCTTCGTTTCAAACATTCGCCAATAACGAGTTATTTATATGTTCATTCGTACCTTTTCCTTACCGGAAGCCAACTACCAATCATTCCCACAGGGAGGGCCTGAAATGACCCGATCCATTACCCGCTGGAGCGTCGGTTTACTGCTGCTGGTCGCCTTGTCCGTTTTCGCCGCCGGCGGTTGCGGATGCGACGATGACGACGACGCCGGCGGACACGATGACGGCACGCCGCCGACGGCGACCATCGAGCCGGAAGCCGGACTGTTCAACACCCCGGTGGAAGTGACCATCACGGCCGAAGACGACCGGACGACGGATCCTTACATATTATTCACGCTGGACGGCAGCGAGCCCTCGACCGATAAAACGGCCGGCGGCACGATCCGCGCGATCAGCCCCGTCACCTTGACGCTGTCGCAAAATACCAACGTCACCTACCTCGCGATGGACGGCAGCGGCAATGCCGGTGAAATCGCCGTGGCGGAATACAAAATCGACAGCCTGCCGCCCGCGGTGACCGCCAAACCGGCCTCGGGTGTCTACGGCGCCACCCAAAGCGTCACCTTGGCCGCCTACGATGACAACGGCGGCACGATCACCATCTATTACACGCTGGACGGGTCGGACCCGGAGATCGGCGGCTCCACCGAGGGTTCGACGCTCATCGGCACGGCGCCGGTGACCGGCATCGAAATCGCCGCTCCGACCGAAATCCGCTATCTGGCGGTGGATGCCGCGGGCAACGCCGGCGAGATCGGCAGTGCGACATACGTGATCGACGGCACCCTGCCCGACGTCATCGCCGAACCGGCGGGGCGGGTATTCGGGGGCGAGATCGAAATCACCCTGACGGCCACCGACGATCTGACCGCGGCGCCGCAGATCCTCTATACCTTCGACGGCACCGAGCCTTCGCTCGACAGCTCCACCACCTATCGCGTCGCTTCGCCGGTCGTTCTGACCGCCACCCAAACCACCACCATCATTTATACGGCGGTGGACGAGGCCGGCAATTCGCCGACGCCCAAGGTGGATCTCTACACCCTCGATTCGAGCCCTCCGGTCGGCAGTGTTTCCGCCGCCGGCGGTGTCTATCCGGACGTGCTTTCGCTCACCCTGTCCGCGACCGACAATTACAGCGCCGCGCCGCTCATTTATTACACCCTCAATGGCGCCGAACCTTACCCTGGTCAGGACGGCACGTTGTTCGGCCCTTCGCCGATCGAGGGCATCGCCGTCACCGCCGATACGGTACTGAAATTCTACGCGATGGATGAAGTGGGCAACCGCGAGACGACCCATACCGAAAATTACCGGATCGATAGCCTCGGCCCGACCGTTATGGCCTCGGTGCCGGGCGGTATTTACACCGCGGCGCAGACCGTCACCCTGACCGCCGCCGACGATCTGCCCGGCGCGTTGACGATCTATTACACGACCGACGGCTCGACGCCCGTCCCGGGCGGTGCCGGAACGGTCGCCGGCCTCAGTCCGGTGGCCGGAATCGTCATCGACGCCGCCACGACTCTTTCCTTCTTCGCCCGCGACGCCGCCGGCAACGACGGCCCGCTTGGCGTCGAGGTCTACGTGATCGATACCCAGGCGCCGACCGTCGCCGCCGCGCCCGCCGGCGATCTTTACAACGCGGCGCCGACGGTGACGATCGCGGCGACCGACGACGTAAGCGCGGCGCCGGTGATCTATTACACCTTGGACGGCAGCGTCCCGGAGCCGGGCGCCCCGGGAACCTATCAAGGCGTAAGTCCCGTCGCGGGGCTGGTCATCCCCGCGTCGGCGACGTTACTCTTCTACGCGGTCGACGAGGCCGGCAACGAATCGGCGCTCGGCGACGAGGAATACCTGATCGACAATCTGCCGCCGAGCGTGACGTTCGATCCGGCCGGCGGCTATGTCAGCCACGCGTTCTGGGCGACGGTCACCGCGACCGATGACCTCGCCGCGCAATGCACGATCTATTACACGACCGACGGCAACGATCCGGTGGTCGGCTCGTCGCCGCAAAGCCCCTCGCCCCTCGAAGTGTACGTCAGCGGCGCGCTCACCTTGAAAGTGGTGGCCGTCGACGAGGCCGGCAACGGCAGCGGCATCCTGACACAGGTCTACGGGCTGGATACGACACCGCCGACCACGATGGCCAATCCGCTCGGCGGCGTCTACGCCACCCCACAGGCCATCACGCTGACCGCCACCGACGCGCACACGGCGCAGCCGCGTATTTACTATACCCGCGACGGCAGCATCCCGATCCCCGGCAGCACTTGGACCTACAGCGGGCTCAGTCCGGTGACCGGCATCACCTTCCAGGCCGGGGCGACGTTCGTGTTGCGCTTCATGGCGGTGGACGACGCGGGCAACATCGAGTCGGTGAAGACCGAAGTCTACAACCCGACCATGCCCTCCTCATCAGCTTATCCGCCCGGCAGCACGGCCATCGGTTGCCTGTCGATCGCGATCATCGGCTCCGACCCCTACGATCCGACGCCGACCATTTTCTACCGGCTCAGACACAACGGCGGTTCCTGGAGCGCTTACACATCCGGCCCTTCGCCGTACGTCGTCAGCCTCTGCGGCGACAACAATTACGTCAACGGCACGGATACCTGGGACCTCGAGTACTACGCGATAAACCAGTGGTTGGTGGCGCAATCGCCGCACAAAACCGAAACCTATTTGTTGTACTAGGAGGCCGCGCCATGAAAAACAACCACTCTCGCCCGACCGAAAAAACGACCTTCCGTTCGTCGCGGACCGCCTGGCTGGCGGTGCCGTGCGGCGTAGTCCTGCTTTCCCTGCTCGTCCTTTTACCGCTGCTGGGCGGCGGCATGGGATGCGGCGACGATGGCGGCTCGGGCGGCGGCCACAAGGATCGCACGGCGCCGGATACGCTCGGCATGGTTCCGGAAGGCGGCGTATTCAAAGAACCGGTGGCCGTCACCCTCTGGGGCTCGGACGCCGGCGGCAAACGGGTTTTTATCTATTACACGCTCGACGGCACCGAGCCGAAAAAGCTGGCCGGCGGCGAGTATTCGGGCTTCCGCGTGCTTTCGCCCGCCCATCTGGAAATCAACCAATCGCAGACGCTCACCTTCATCGCGGTGGACGAACGCCATAACGCCAGCGCGCCGCTCGCGGCGGATTTCGTCATTGACGGCGCGGCTCCGACCGTCACCGCCGATCCCGCGGCCGGCGTCTACGGCGCCGCCCAAACCGTCGTCCTGTCGGCGATCGACAACACCGCCGGCCCGTTAACGATCTATTACACGCTGGACGGCTCCGAGCCGCTGATCGGCGATCCGCTGACCCTGACCGGCCTCAGTCCGGTGGAAAATCTGCTGGTCGAGGCCTCTTCCGAAATCAAATATTTCGCCGTCGACGCCGCCGGTAACATCGGCGCGGTGGAAACGGCGACGTATGTGATCGACCCGAACATCCCCAACACGCTGGCCAATCCGCCCTCGCGCACGTTCCAGGACACGATCACCGTCGTGTTGACCGCGACCGATAATCACACCGCCAACCCGACGATCTATTACACCCTGGACGGCACCGATCCAGTGATCGACATCGGCGGCGACGATGACGACGATACTACGCCCGGCGACGATGACACCGCGGGTGACGACGACGACAACGATACCAAGGCGTCGCTGGATGACGACGCTTCGCCGACCCCGGCGGATGATGACGACGATGATGACAACGACACCACTCCGGGCGACGACGACAACGACACTACTCCCGGCGACGACGACGATGATGACGATGACGACAACGACACTGTTCCGCCCGGCGGAACGATCAGCGCCCCGTCACCCGTCGTGCTCGAACTGAGCGCCACCACCGTGCTGAAATTCCGCGCGGTGGACGAAGCGGGCAACATCGAACCGGTTCGCACCGAAACCTACACGCAGGATCTGACCCCGCCGACGACCGCGATCGCTCCGGCGGCCGGCGTTTACGGCGAACCGCTGACGGTCACCCTGACCGCCACCGACGACATCGGCGACCCGGCCAACACCGTCACGATTTATTACTCGCTCGACGGCGTGCCGCCCTTCCCCGGCGCTCCCAACACGTTGGCCGGTCCGTCGCCCATTGCCGATATTCCGATCAACAGCGAGACGACCCTCGGCTTCTTTGCGATGGATTCGGCCGGTAATCTGGAAGTTCCGCAAAGCGCCGTTTACGCCATCGACACGACCGGACCCAGCGCCGTCGCGGAACCGCGCGGCGGCACTTACGCCGGTTCGCAAAACGTGGCCCTGACCGCCACCGACGATTACGCGACGACCGTCACGCTGTATTACACCACCGACGGCACTCTCCCCGTTCCGGGCCAGGGCAACACGGTTTCCGGCGCCAGCCCGTTGGCGGTCACGGTCGGCGACGGTCTGACCCTGACCTTCTTCGCGCGCGACGAATTGGGGCACGACAGCCCGGTCTACGTCGAAACGTATTGCATCGACGCGGCCGCGCCGGTCACCGCGATCGATCCCGCCGCGGGTTTGTACGCCGCGCCGGTTTACCTCACCCTTTCCGCGGCCGATGATTGCGACGCGCACCCGAACCTCTACTACACGCTGGACGGTTCGACGCCCGCGATCGGCGGCCCAACGACGATTCACGGCGTCAGCCCCGTGCAACATCTGCCGATCGTCGAAACCACCGTGTTGCAATATTTTGCGGTGGATCAGGTCGGCAACGCCGAGGCGATCCAGGCGGCGACCTTCACCATCGATACCGTGCCGCCCGAGGTTGCGGCCAATCCTTCGGGAAGCCCCCATGCGGCGGCTTTTCCCGTCACCTTGACCGCCACCGACAACCTGGCCGGCACCCTGACCGTTTATTACACGACCGACGGCTCGACGCCGACGGCCTCGTCACCGCACGGCGTTAGCCCGTTGACTATCAACGTGTCGGCCGACACCCTGCTGCGCTTCGCGGCGCGCGACGCGGCGGGCAATTGGAGCGTCGTGGCTTCCGAGCAGTACTACATCGACACGACCGCGCCGGTGACGACGGCTTCGGCACCCGGCGGCATCTATCCGTACGAAATTCTCGTCAACCTGATCGCGACGGATAACCGCACCGGTCAGCCGACGATCTATTACACGCTCGACGGTTCCGTGCCGACGCCCGGCGGCGTCACCACTTTCAGCGGCACGAGCCCGATCGACGGCGTCTGGATCCACAACCCGGGCACCACGGTGCTGCGCTTCCGCGCCCGCGACGAGGCGGGGAATCTGGAAGCGACGAAGACGGAGAATTACGTGATTAATTGAACCGTAAAGGGGAAACGGTGTAGCAGCCGTTTCCCCTTTTCCAGCGTTTGCCGGCCCCGCTTCATGATTATTTTCCATATATATAATTATTTTTATCACACTCCGGACACCCTTGGTAAAAGTTCATCAGTCATCCATTACTTGACGTTTTGGCTCATTCGTGGCACTAAATATTGAATTTTTCGCACAAAGAGAGGAAGCCTTGGTTAGCAAAAACGGACCCGGCAGCCTCGCCGACTACACCGAGGAACACGTCCGCAGCCTGGACTGGAAAGAGCATATCCGGACTCGGCCGGGCATGTACATCGGCAAACTCGGCGACGGTTCGCAATACGATGACGGTATTTATGTGCTTTTGAAGGAAGTCATCGACAACAGCGTCGACGAATTCCTGATGGGCGCCGGCAAACGCGTGGCCATCGAAATCGACGGCAAGACCGTCACCATCCGCGATTTCGGCCGCGGCATTCCCCACGGCAAGGTGGTGGAATGCGTCGCCAAGATCAACACCGGCGCCAAGTACGATAAGGGCGCCTTCTACCGTTCGGTCGGTCTCAACGGCGTCGGCACCAAGGCGGTCAACGCCCTGTCCGAGTATTTCCTAGTCGAATCCTACCGCGAGGGCGAGGTCAAACGCGCCGAATTCCGCCGCGGCGAACTGGTCAAGGATAGCAAGGTGCAGGCGACCGCCGAGCGCAACGGCACCCTGATCCGCTTCGTCCCCGATCCGGAAATTTTCAAGAGCTTCAAGTACCGCGCGGAGTTCATCCGCGAGCGGCTGCAACTGTACGCCTACCTCAATCGCGGTCTGAAGTTGCAGTTCAACAACGAGACCATCGCCAGCGACAACGGCCTGGCCGATCTGCTGGCCAAGGAAGTGGGCGACGAGGGGCTTTACCCGATCATTCACGTCGTCAGCGACGAGATCGAATACGCCGTCACCCACACCAACAACTACGGCGAATCCTACCTGTCGTTCGTCAACGGCCAATACACCCACGACGGCGGCACGCACCAGGCGGCGTTCCGCGAAGGCGTGCTGAAGGCGTACCGCGAGTTCTTCAAGAAGGAATTCGACGCGGCCGACGCCCGCGGCGGCGTGGTCGGCGCCATCCTGGTGCGCATCCACGAGCCGGTGTTCGAGTCGCAGACCAAGACCAAACTCGGCAGCGCGATGGTCACGCCCGAGGGCCCGCCGCTGCGCGGCTGGGTGATCGATTTCGTTCGCGACACGCTGGAAAAGGAGCTGCACAAGAACCCGGAAACGGCGAAAATTCTGCAGCAGAAGATTCAGCAGAACGAGCACGAGCGCAAGGAATTGGCCGGCATCAAGAAGCTGGCCACCGAGCGGTCGAAAAAGGCCAACATCCACAACAAGAAACTGCGCGACTGCAAATTCCACTTCAACGACGCCAAGGACGGCCTCCGCGAACTGACGCAGATTTTCATCACCGAGGGCGACAGCGCCTCGGGCAGCCTCACCAAGTCGCGCCGGCCCGAAACCCAGGCCGTCTTTGCCTTGAAGGGCAAGCCGCTCAATACGTTCGGCCTGACGCGCAAGGTCGTCTACGAAAACGAGGAGCTCAACCTCCTGCAGCACGCGCTCGGGCTGGAGAACGAACTGGACGGCCTGCGCTTCAACCAGGTGGTCATCGCCACCGACGCCGACGTCGACGGCATGCACATCCGCCTGCTGCTGCTGACCTTCTTCCTGCAGTTCTATCCGGAACTGGTGCGCAAGGGGCACCTGCACATTCTGCAAACCCCGCTCTTCCGGGTGCGGAACAAAAAGGAAACCCGCTACTGCTACTCGGAAGCGGAGCGCAACCGGGCCGCCGCGGAACTCGCCGGTTCGCCGGAAATCACGCGGTTCAAAGGCCTCGGCGAGATTTCCCCCGAGGAGTTCGGCCAGTTCATCGGCGAGAACATCCGGCTCGACAAGGTCGAATGGTTCGCCGGCGCCCACCTCAAGGACATCCTGGCCTACTACATGGGCAAGAACACGCCCGAGCGGCGCGAACACATCATCAAGAACCTGATCCTCGAACCGATCGACCGGGTCGAGGAAGCGAAAGCCTGAGATCCATGACCGGAAAACGAACCAAGAAGAACAAGGGCCAGGGCGAGTTGCCGCTGGCGCCCGCCGACTTCACCGGCAAGCTGACGATCGAGGACACCTATCGCGATTACTTTCTGCAATACGCCTCCTACGTCATCACCGACCGCGCGATTCCCGACCTTGCCGACGGTTTCAAGCCCGTGCAGCGGCGCATCATGCATTCGTTGTGGGAAATGGACGACGGCCGCTATCACAAGGTGGCCAACGTCGTCGGCCATTCGATGCAGTACCACCCGCACGGCGACGCGTCGATTTACAGCGCGCTGGTCGGCCTCGGCCAGCAGGATTTGCTGATCGACACCCAGGGCAACTGGGGCGATCCGGTGACCGGCGACTCGGCGGCGGCGGCCCGTTACATCGAGGCGCGGCTGACCAAATTCGCCAAGGAAGTGCTGTTCGCGCCGCACCTGACCGAGTACAAAAAGAGTTACGACGGCCGCCGCAAGGAACCGATCGTCCTGCCGGCGCGCTTTCCACTGTTGCTGCTGATGGGCGCCGAGGGCATCGCGGTCGGCCTCTCGACGAAAATCATGCCCCACAATTTCCTCGAAATCATCGACGCGGTGCAATCGTACCTGCGACAGGAGCCGTTCGAGCTATACCCCGATTTCCCGACCGGCGGCCTGGCCGACATCGGCGGCTACAACGACGGCCGGCCGGGCTCGAAGGTCAAGGTCCGCGCCCGGCTGGAAAAAAGCGACGGCAAGACGATCGTCATCCGCGAAATCCCCTACGGCACGACGACTTCCTCGCTCATCGATTCGATCATCGCCGCGGGCGACAAGGGCAAGATCAAGCTGTCGCACATCGAGGACAACACGGCCGCCGCGGTGGAAATCCACGTCACTTTCCAGCGCGGGGTCGAGATGGACAAGGCCATCGACGCCCTCTACGCCTTCACCGAATGCGAGGTCAGCCACAGCCCCAACGGCATGATGATCGTCGACGGCAAGCCCGAGACGATGGGCGTGATGGAAATGGTGGCGCAAGGAGCCGATCAGACCAAGGCCCTGCTCAAGGCCGACCTGGAGCACCAGCTCGAACAGTTGGAACTGCGCTGGCACCACAAGAGCCTCGTGCAGATCTTCATCGAAAACCGGATCTACCTGCGCCTCGAAAAATGCACGACGTGGGAAGCCGTTCTGGCCGAGATCGACCGCGGCCTCGAGCCCTTCAAGAAGACGTTGCGCCGCCCGGTCGGCGCGGATGATCTGGTCATGCTGACGGAAGTGAAGATGCGCCGCATCAGCGCCTGGGACGCCGAGCGCGCGCGGGAGGAACTGCTGGCCATCGACCGCGAGATCAAACAGGTCCGGCGCAACCTGAAAAACCTCGTGCCGTACACCATCGAATGGTTCGACCGCCTGCGCGAAACCTACGGCCAGGGCCGCGAGCGCAAAACCGAACTGACGACCTTCGACGCCATCAAGGCGATTCACGTGGTCGAACGGACCGAAAAACTCTACGTCGACCGCGAAAACGGCTTCATCGGCACCGACCTGAAAAACGCCGAGGAACTCGGCCCCTGCTCGTCGCTCGACGACGCGCTGGTCGTGCTCGAAAACGGCAACATGACGGTGGTCAAGGTGGCGGCCAAGGTCTACGTCGGCGAGAAGATCGTGCACGCGCGGGTCTTCACGCCGGCCGACCGGGAAACGGTCTTCAACCTGATTTACGAGGACATCCTCAGCGGCAAGGCCTGGGTCAAGCGGTTCACGGTCGGCGGTGTGACGCGAGAAAAAATGTACAACCTGGGCCGCAACGCCAAGAAACCCAAGATTCTCTTCTGCGAACCCGGCGCCGAGGCGTTCGTGCACATCAAGCTGCGCAAGAAACCACGCATCCGCACCGATCGGTATTTCAACTTCACCGAATTGCTGGTCAAAAACCGCGACGCGGGCGGTAACAGTCTCAGCAAGCACAAGATTTCGTCGGTGCGGGCCATCAGCCAGACCGTGTTCAACAACCATGCGGCGGAAGCGGATCAGGCCGACAACGGCGGCGGGGCGGACGAGGAAAACGGTCAGTAATCGTCGGGGGAATCCAGCCGCATCAGGCAGGTTTTCGCCAGGCGGATATAGCCGACGACCCCGCGCTCGAAGGCCTCCAGCGCGATTCGCTCGCCGGCGCCGTGCGCGAGCGCCGGGTTGCCGGGCCCGACCTTGATCGCCGGCACGTTCAACTCCTCCAGAAACGCCCAGTCGCCGCTCTCGTCGGAGGCGTAAACCCGCGCGTCCGGCAGCGCGGCCCGAGCCGCGACGACCAACGGTTCCGATTCCGGCGTTTCACACGGCGACCAGCGATCCGAGAGCACCCGCAACTCCGACGCGACGGCGCCGCGGAGGATCTCGAGCACTTCCTCGTGGTCGTATTGCTGGGTGACGCGGATATCGAGCAGCGCGTGCGCCGTCGGCGGCGTCACGCTGTCGGCCACGCCGGCGACCAGCCGGGTCGGCGTGATTTTCACCCGGCCCTGTTTTTCATCCCGCCGTTGGAAGCGCAGATCGCGCAACGTCTGCAGGTCGCGCAGCAGCGCATGAATGGCGTTTTCGCCGCTCGCTCGCGAGACGTGACTGCGCTCGCCGCGCGCCGTGAGTTCCACCATCATCAAGCCGACCTGCGACGCGGCGATCTGCATCTGCGTCGGTTCGCCGACGATGCCGCCGTCCAGGTGGCCGATCGTCCGCAGCAGGCGCGGTAGGGACGGGTCGTTGCCCTCGCCGCCGATCGACAAGGCGCCGACGATCTGGCCGCGCGGCAGGCCGCCGCGCGCGTAAAAGCCGAAAGTCGCCAGAATGGCGGCGCAGGATGCCTTGGCGTCGACGACGCCGTGGCCGTAAAGGTGGGTCTCGCTGGCCGGCGCGCCGACGGGCGACCGGGCCCATCCTTCGCCGGCGGCGATCGTATCCAGATGGGAGCAGAACAACAGCGTCGGGCCGCCGACCTCGCTTTCGACCCGAAAAACCAGGCCGTCCGGGGATACTTCCGGCCGCAGGTCGAGCGCCTCGCAAAGCGCCGCCGTTTCCCGGATGATCTCGGCCTCCGCGCCGGTTTCGCTGGGCGTGCGAACCAATCGGGTCAGAATTTCAAGCGGCTCGATCACCGGCTGCCCCCTCGATTGGTTGCTGGCGCTGTCGCAGCAGTGTAACGCATTTTCGAACGGCGAAAAAATACCTTTCCCGCCAAGGGGTGACCATCATCGCGGCGCCGCAATCACCGACGCCGGGTTTCCGCCGCGCGCGCGTGCGCGGCCAGCCCTTCCAGCCGCGCCAGGGCCGCCGCATCCGCCGTCAGTTCACGACGATCGGCTTCGGGATCGATCGCCATCCAGGTACGGACCCGCAAGAAATGGAAGACCGACAAGCCGCCCACGAACCGCGCCGTGCCGCCGGTCGGCAGCACGTGGTTCGGCCCGAAACCGTAATCGCCGAAGACCTCGGCGCTGGCCTCGCCGATGAACAGCGAACCGTAATGCCGCAGCCGGGGAACGAGCGCCCACGGTTCGGCCGCCAGTAATTCCAGATGCTCCGGGGCCAGTCGGTTGCAAAGTGCGACGCCGGCCTCCAGGTCGTCGACGAATACGTAAAAACCGTTTTGCAACGCCGCCCGTGCCGTCGCCGCCGTCGGCAAATCCGCCAGTTGCCGCTGCAGTTGGACTTCCACTCCCGCCGCCAGCGTTTCGCTCGTCGTGACCAGGATCGGCCAGGCGTCCGGATCGTGTTCGGCTTGCGCCAGCAAATCCGCCGCCACGCGCACCGGATCGGCGGTTTCGTCGGCCAGAATCAACAGCTCCGACGGCCCGGCCAGCATGTCGATCGCCGCGCGACCGAAGACGAGCTGTTTCGCCGCGGTCACCCAGCGGTTTCCCGGTCCGACGATCGACTCGCAGGGCGGCGGCCCGCCGACGCCGAAGGCCAGCGCGGCAATCGCCTGAGCGCCGCCGACCGCCAACAGGGCGTCCGCCCCGGCGATCGCCGCCGCCGCCAGAACTTCCGGCGACGGCCGCGGCGAAGCCACCCAGATCTCGCTTACCCCGGCGACGCGGGCGGGAATGACGGTCATCAGCACCGAGGACACCAAGGGGAAACGGCCGCCGGGCGCGTAACAACCGGCCCGCTCGACCGGCGCCACGGTATGTCCGGCGCGACCTTCCGGCAGCGACACCGTCAAATCCGCGAAGGAACGCCGTTGCGCCTCGGCAAAATTGCGAATCCGCGCGGCGGTGCGTTCGAGCAAGTCGCGAGTTTTCGGGTTCAGCCGGTCGGCGGCGGTGTCGAGTTCCGCGCGCGAACGAACCAATGGCTCGGCCGCCTGCAGATCGCCCAGGCGCACCGCCTGCCCACGCAACGCGGCTTCGCCGCCCCGGCGCACATCGTCCACGATCGCGGCGGCCGCCGCCAAGGTCGGGGCATCGACGGGTTCGCGCGCCTGCCGGACGACGTCCGCGGCGGCCATTCGCCGCAGGATGACCTCGCTCATTTCCCTTTCCCCTTCTTATCCGGCCGGCGTGTCACGCGTCCGGCCCGGCCGTCCAAAACGGTTTCCACCTCGGCCAGCGTGACCCCGCCGCGTGCCATGGCGGTCAGCGTAAAATAGAACACATCGGCCGCCTCCCAGGCGATTTCATCCGGCGTTTTCGCCTCGGCCAGTTCGCGGGCTTCCTCCGCCAGCTTCGCCGCCAGCAATTCCGGATCGGCCGCCAGCCGCTGCGTATACGAGCCTTCGGGCGCTTCGCGAAGACGCGACGCCAACCGGCGCGACAGTTGAGACAGCCCGCCGTCCTCGCCCCAACAGGTGCGCGTGCCGCGATGGCAAAAGCCCTTGCCCTTTTGCCGCACGGTGAACCGCAGCGCATCGCGGTCGCAGTCCGCGTCGATCCGCACCAGTTCCTGCGTATCGCCCGAGGTCGCGCCTTTCACCCACCGGCCGCGCGAACGCGAGTGATAAACGCCTTGCGCGGTGCGCAGCGCCTCGCGCAGGCTTGCGCGATCCGAGTAAGCCAGCCCCAGCGCGATGCCGCTCTCGTCGACGATCACCGTCGGCCACAAGCCGTCGGGGCGATCCGAACGCAACGGCGCGGCGAACGCGTCGGCCAGCTCCATCCGGCCCGTATACAAGGCCATGCCGACCTGCGCGTCGATGTCCAGGCGGTCCAACGCCGCGACTTCCTCCAGCGTCGTCACCCCGCCGGCGATCGTCAGGCGCGCGGCGCCGATTTCCTCGCGTAGCGCGGCGACGCGGTCCAGCTCGATGCCCCCCAGTCGTCCCTCGCGCTCGACGAAAGTGACGAGAAAACCGCCGACCAGGCCGCGCAATTCCCGCAACCGTTCCCGGATGGTGGCGCCGGTTTTTTTCCGCCAGCCTTCCACCACCACCTCATCGAACTCGGCGTCGAGCGCCGCGACGACCCGTTCCGGGGGCAGTTCGCGGAGCACTTCCGGCACGGCGGCGGTGCCCAGCACCACCTTCGTCGCGCCGTCGTCCAACCAGCGCCGGGCGGTGTCCGCATCGCGGATGCCGCCGCCCACCCGGCAAGGCGCCAGGCGCAGCAGTTCGCGAATCAACTCGCGGTTGTCGCCGCGGCCCAGGGCCGCGTCCAGATCGACCACGGCGATTTCGCCGACCAGGCCGAACGCCTTCGCCAACGGGCGCGGATCGCCGGCATCGAGTTTTTTTTCGCGACCGCCGACGAGTTGCACCGTCGAACCGTTCATCAAGTCGATCGAAGGAATGATCATCGCCGCACCTCCACGCCCTGCTCGGCGAGGTAATCTTTCAACTGCGCCACGGTGTATTCGTTGTAATGAAAAATCGACGCGGCCAGCACGGCGTCGGCGCCCGCCGCCAGCGCTTCGTACAATTGGCGCGGCGTATCGGCGCCGCCCGAGGCGATGACCGGCACGTTGACGGCGCGAGCCACGGCGCCGACCAATTCCAAATCGTAACCGGTGCGGGTGCCGTCGCGGTCCCAACTGGTCAGTAGGATTTCGCCGGCGCCCAGCGCGCAGGCTCGACGGACCCACTCGATGGCATCCAGGCCCGTATCCTTGCGACCCGATTCGACCACTACCTGCCAGCGGCCCGGCGCCGTCAGTTTCGCGTCGACCGCCAGGATCGTGCATTGACGGCCGAAGCGCTCGGCCAGCAGCGACAGCAGTTCGGGCCGCGCGACCGCCGCCGTGTTCACACCGACTTTGTCCGCGCCGGCCTCCAGCAAGGCCCCGGCGTCTTCCACGCCGCGCACGCCGCCGCCGACCGTCAGCGGGATGGCGATTTTTTCCCTGACCCGGCGCACGGTTTCCAGCGCCGTTTTCCGGCCCTCCGGCGTGGCCGAGACGTCAAGCAAAACCAATTCGTCGGCGCCTTGCCGTTCGTAGGCGGGCGCGAAATCCTCGGGCCGGCCGGCTTCGCGCAAATCCTGAAAACGGACGCCTTTGACCACCCGACCGTCGCGCACATCCAGGCAGGGAATGATCCGCCGGGTCAGCATGTCTCGCCTCCCGCGCCCAACCAACGGCGCAGCAAATCCAGGCCCCATTGTCCCGACAGTTCGGGGTGGAACTGGCCGCCGATCACTGCCCCTTTTTCAAGCGCGGCGACGAAGCGGCCGCCGTGTTCCGCGTAGGCGGCCTGCCAGCCCGACGGGCATTCGGCTAGGCGATAGGAGTTGGCGAAGTAGGCGAATCCCGCCCGCAACAGACGGCAACCTTCGTCCGGCGCCACGTTGTTCCAACCCATCTGCGGCACGCGCACCGTATCCGGAAACCGCCGGACAATCCCGGGAACGACCCCCAGTCCCGCCACGCCCAAATCTTCGTCACTGGCATCACACAGCAGTTGCAAGCCCAAGCAGATCGCCAACGTCGGCCGCCCGGCCGAGACCCGCGCCCGTAGCGGCGCAACCAGGCCGTCATCGGCCAGTTGCCGCATACCCGCGCCGAACGCGCCGACGCCCGGCAGCAACAGGTGCGAGGCTGTTTCGATATCTCGCGGCTCGTTGCTGACCCGCGGCGCCGCTCCGGCCCGCCGCAACCCGGCCAGGACCGACGCCAGGTTGGCGACGCCCGTCCGCACCACGATGACTTCCGGCCCGGTCATTCGAGCACCCCTTTGGTGCTGGGAACCGCCGTGCCGCCGTCCCGCGCCACCGCCTGCCGCAAGGCCAGCGCCAAAGCCTTGAACGCCGCTTCGGCCCGGTGATGGTCGTTGGCGCCGCGCAATACGTCAACATGCAGCGTCAATCGCGCCGCCGCCGCGAACGAATGCAGGAAATGCGTGATGTTTTCGCCGGCCAGGTTGCCGATCGCCTCGCGTTGCAGTTGCAGTTCGACGACGGCGAAAGGCCGGCTGGAAATATCCACCACGGCCCGGGCGAGCGCCTCGTCGAGCGGCGCATAAGCCGATCCGAAGCGCGCGATGCCGCGCCGCTCGCCCAGAGCTTCCGCGAACGCCGTGCCGAGCGCCAGGGCGCAGTCCTCGACGCTGTGGTGATCGTCGACTTCCAGATCGCCCCGGCAGGCCAGATTCAAATCGAAACGGGCATGGCGCGCCAGGCTGTCGAGCAGATGATCCAGAAAGCCGATGCCGGTCCGGATCTTGGCCTGCCCCTCGCCGTCCAGGTTCAGTTGCAGCGTGATGTCGGTTTCCTTGGTCGTGCGTTGCACGGTGGCGCGACGTTCGGTCATGGCAAAATCTCCTTCAATTCATCGAGGGAAGTCAGAACCCGCGCGGCACCAGCCTGGTGCAGCGCGGCCACGGCGGCGTCCGAACGGGCATAGGCCGGCAGGAAGCCGACCGGCACGACACCCGCCGCCCGGGCAGCCCGCAGATCGTCGCTGGCATCGCCGATCAGCCAGGCCCGCCGGACCGACATTTTTTCCAACGCCAGCCGCACCGGCGCCGGGTCGGGTTTCAGCGGCGCGTCCTCGCGGCAGATCACCGCCTGAAAGCGGCGCGCCAGACCGTGCCGCTCCAAAAATCGCCAGGCATCGGCGCGCGGCCGGCCGGTCACCACCGCCAGCGGCACTTTCGCCGCCAGTTGGTCCAGCAGTTCCGGCGCGGGCAAGAGGGTTTCCCGCGTCCACAGGCCGGGCGATTCCAGCGTTCCTTGGTATAGCGCCTCGAAGCGCTGGGTCACCTCGTCGAGCGAGACCTCGACGCCGTGCCGCTGCAGCAGCCTGCCGGTCAGCTCCCAATCGTCGTTGGCGTCGGGCTCGAGCTTCGCCGCCGCGATCTCGTCGCGCTGGATCGTGACGCCGTAAAAATCCAGCACTGCCTGCATCACCGCGCGATAGGATTGCGAGACGTCGGCCAGCACGCCGTCCAGATCGAACAGCAGCGCCTCGGGCGCCAGCACCGCGTGCAGCGCCGTTTGCAACCGCCGGAAATCCGCTTCGTCGCTCGGACAGGTGATCCGCAAACCGGCGGGGAAATCCCCGTCGGGCGGAATCCAGCGCACGGCGATGCCCAGGCCGGCCAACGCGTCGCGCGCCCACCGCGGATCGGCGCAATGCGCGAAGACGAAATTGCCCTGGGAAGGCAACGGCCGCGCGCCCCATCGCGTCAGGTCGGCCTGCAATTCGGCGCGCTCCTGCCGCACCCGGTCGACGGTCGCCGCGACCGCCGCGCGCCCCTCACGCAGCCAGCGCGTCGCCAGCGTCAATGACAGGTTGGAAACCGGATATGGGCCGCCGCTGACGCGCAAAGGAGCGATCAAATCCGCTGGGCCGATCGCATAGCCGACCCGCAGACCCGCCAGTCCCCAAGCCTTGGAGAAGGTAAAGACGGTGATCGCGTTGGGCAGCGCGAAAACGGTTGACCGCAAATCGACCTCGGCAAAATCCGCGTACGCCAGATCGACCAGCAACACGGCATGCGGCGCGGCTTCGGATATTCGCCGCAAATCGTCGGCCGCGACCACACCGCCGGTCGGGTTGTTGGGGCTGATCGCCACGATCATTCCCGTCCGCTCGGTCACCGCCGCCAGGGCTTCCGCGGTCGGAAAGGCGAGTTTCGTCCAGGGCACGCGCACGATCCGGCCGCCGCTCAACCGGGCGAAAACCGCCGCCATTTCGAACGTGGGGACCGGCAGGACGACTTCGCGATCCGGCTGGACGAAAACGCGGCAACAACGATCGATGGCGTCGTCGCCGCCGGCCGTGACCAGCACCTGCTCCGGCCGCACGCCGTGGTACGCCGCCAAGGCCGCTTCCAGTTCGTGGGCGCGAACGTAACGATTCATCAATTCCGGGCCGGCCTCAGCGAGCGCGCGTAACAACCCCGGCGGCGGCGCCACGCCCTCGTTGCTGTCCAATTTCAAATCGGTCGGCGCGGGAGCGCGCGGCACGGTATACGCGTACAAGCCATCCAGATTCGGCGAAGGCCGCGGGCGCCGGGAAATATTTTCGTCCATCCCGGCCTCCTTCACGGCACCAGTTGATCGGGCGCGGTCACCACGATATCGGTGCCGCCGTGCTTCTTGATCGCGGGAATCAGGGCCGGCAAATCCCGGCGCGGCACGGCCGCCTTCACCGCGTAAGCCGTCTCGCCGTACAAGTGCGAAATCGTCGGTCGACGCATGCACGGCAGCACCGCGACGATCGCCTCCAACCGGTCGGCGGGCACGTTAATTTCCAACATCACCCGTTCGCGCGCATCGAGCACCGAGCGCAGCAACAGAACGAAACTCTCGATCGCCTCGCGGCGCCGCGGATCGTCGAGCGCCCGCGGATGCGCGTAGAGGCGCGTCGAGGAGGTCATCAGTTCATCGACGATCGCCAGGCGGTTTTCGCTCAAGGTGACGCCCGAAGCGGTGTTGTCGACGATGCAATCGGCGTCTTCCGGCGGAAAGACCTCGGTGGCGCCGTAGGAGCGGACGAACGTCGCTCGCAACCCCTGCCGGCGAATCCAGTCCAGGGTCAGCCGCTCGTACTCGGAAGCCACGACCAGCGGTTGATCCGGCAGGCGGCCGTCCACCAGCAGGTCGGCCGGCGCGGCGGCCACCAGGCGCACCGGATTGAGGCCGGTGTCCAGCAATTCCACCACTTTGGCCTCGAGCTCGGCCACCCAATCGGCGCCGGCGAACCCGATATCCCGCGATCCGACGTGCAACATTTCAATGACGTTTTGCGGCTTGAGCAGCTTGGCCGTGAACCCGGAGAGAGACAGCGCCGGCCGATAATTGCGACCACCCCAATGGACGCGAATCCCCGCCTCGGCCAACAGGGTAATCACCTCTTCCTGCATCCGCCCTTTCGGTAGGGCCAACCGCACCGCGACGCTTCCGAATTCCCGCGACATCCCCAGTTCCTTTCAAAAAAAAACGCCGGCTCGAAGCCGGCGTCGGTGGTGCCAAAACGAATCGCACTCATCCGGCTCCGGCAGCGCCGTGCGAATGATGATGATGGAGAATCAGGTTGCCGAACGATTTCATGGCGGAAACTTAAACTGAAAATCCCGGTTTGTCAAATTTCTTTGCCACCGTGGGGCGACGAATGGCGATTGTCCCCGGTTTCGCCGACCTTTCCCACCAAGTTGACATCCTCCCGGCGGTTTTTTATGTTGACGGCAGGGAAAAGAAAGGGCGCGGCAGCAGCGTCGCTCAGACATAAAAAAAACCCTTTCCATCCATTCGGGGACCGACATCCGCGAGAGCAACCTGACTTCGTGGCGATATTCGTTTTGCGCCCGTGACCATTGGCCCCGAGAAACCCGGCTCATCGACGCACCGACAACCCGACCGCCGGTTGAACCGTCAACCCGACCGATGCAAGGAGCGCCCCGACCATGATCCCGAGGATGAAAGTGCGGGTTCACCACGGCGATGTCGCCAAATGGTTACGAGCCTTGTTCTGGCCGAACCTGGCGCCGGGCACCGTCGTCAATCGTTTTGAAATGAAGTTCGCGGCTTATCTGGGCTGCATGACGGTCCGGGCGACCGCCAGCGTGCGCGACGCGTTCGAACTGGCGCTGGCGGCCCTGGGCGTCAAACACGGCGACGAAATCATCGTCCCGGCCTATTACCGCAGCGACATTATCCCACTGCTGGAAGCGCTGGGCACCAAGCCGGTGACGGTCGACATCGAACCTGACACTTTCAACATCAATCCCGAGTTGATCGCCGCCCGGGTCACCCCAAAGACCAAACTGATCGTCGCGGCGCACCTGTTCGGCGCCCCGTGCAACATCGAGGCGATCCGGCGGGTGGCCGATCAGCGGCGCTTGTTGCTCCTCGAGGATTGCACCGCGGCCTTGGGCGCCGGTGTCAACGGTCGCAAGGTCGGCACCTTCGGCGACGCGGCGATTTTCAGCTTCGAGGTCAACAAACCCTTGCATACGTACGGCGGGGCGTTGATCGCCACCGGCAATCCACGGATCGCCGATTCGCTGCGGAACCAGTTGAAAAATTACGCGCCCGCCAAGCTGCCGTCGCTCGGTAAAACCTTCCTCACCTGGATGAAGGAGTTGGCGATCCGCAGCCCGCTCTTCTGGCTGGTCACCCGGCTGGGACGGAAAAAAACGGCCGCGCGCCCGGCGACGCAAATTTACAGCGGCATCCACCGGCATCTGCTCACCCGGAAAATCACCTACAGCGATTTCCAGGCCCGTCTGGGCATGGAGCGTTTGCGGCTGCTGGATCAACGCAACGCGGAGCTGAATCGCCGGTGGGAGGAATTGGCCGCCAACTTGCCGATCTGGCTGTTGCCGCAAAAACGAAACCGGCACGGAACGCCGGCCTTTTCCGGCTTCGTCGCCCGCTGCCGTCTGAGCCCGGCGGAGTTGAAGCAAGCGGCGATGCACCAGGGTTTTTACGTCGGCGCCGGCAGTTCGATCGAGGAGGATTGCGGCCGGCTTTTGCATTACGGCGATTGCCCGGAAGCGGCGCGGCTTTGCCGCGAGGCGGTGCGGCTGCCCTTGTACGAGGCGCTCAGCGAACGGCAATACCGGCGGCTGCGGAAAGCGATCGAGGAGGTGGAAAAGTCGATTCGCGTGCGGCTGGCGGGATGAACCGCGTCACCGATCGAAACTCATCCCCAGCGATTCCATAAAGCCGATCACCTCGACGGCCCGGCTGATGATTTTGCGGATCATCGCCGAATCGTCAACGCTCGGGATCATCCCGTCGTCCCTCGGGCATTAGTCCGATAGTACAGCGCTCCCTTGTACTCGCCCATCTCGAAATCGGCGGAAAAGCCGGTCAGACTCTCCGCCGAACCAAGGAAAAAGAACCCGCCCGGCAAGAGGATTTGAGCGATTTTACGGAAGAGATCGCGCTTGGCCGCGTCGGAAAAATAGATCGCCACGTTACGGCAGAAAACCAGGTCGAAACGGCCGAGGGTCATGAAACTTTCCATGAGGTTGAACTTGCGGTAGGTCGCCATTCCCTTGATCTTGTCCTCGAGCTGCCAAACCGTGCCGTTTTGCCGAAAGTAGGCGTTCCGGTAGCTTTCGATCATGCCGCGCTCGATGCTGATGCGATCGTAACGGGCGGTTTTGGCCAGCAGCAGGGCCGACGGCGAGATGTCGGTGCCGAGGATCGAAAAACGCGACGGTTGCAGCCAGCCCTCGCCGTATAACTGGCAGTAACGATCGATGATCATCCCGATGGAATACGGCTCCTGGCCGGTAGAGCAGGCGGCGGACCAGATGCGGATTTCCGAGCGGGCGCCCTGGCGCAGCAATTCCTTCATTTGCGGCAGGATCAATTCCTCGAGGATGATGTAGGGGCCCTTGTCGCGAAACCACAGGGTCTCGTTGGTGGTCATCGCGTCGATGATCCGCTCGACCAACACCGGATTGGGTTCGCTTTTCACCTTGCGGTAAAAATCGCCGAAGTTGCCGGAATCGGTTTCCACCAGCAGGCGCGCCAGGCGGCTCTCGATCAGGTATTCCTTGCCTTTTTCCAAGGCGATGCCGCAACGATCCTCGATGAATTTGCGCAGCAGATCGAATTCGTCCGGATTGATCGACGGCATCGGTCTAGGATTCCTTGAGCGGCGTCCGGCCCAACTTGAACAACAGGCGGTCCGCGATGTCGTCCAGATCCACGCGTTCGTTCGAAAGATTGGCTTCGTCCACCGCGCGCGGCATGCCGTAAACCACGCAGGTTTTTTCGCTTTGGGCGAGGCAATAGGTTCCCTGGCGCTTCAACGCCAGCACGCCGTCGGCGCCGTCGTCGCCCATCCCGGTCAGCACCACGGACAGAACGCCGCGGCCGTGAACCTCGGCGATCGAGCGAAACAACACATCCACCGATGGGCGGCAGCTCTTCACCGGCGGCAAATCGTTGATCACGATCTGGTAACCCTTCTCTCCCCCTTCCGCCGGCCGGATCACCATGTGAAAACCGCCCGGCGCGACGTAAACAACGTTGGGTTTGATCAGTTCGCCGTCCTCGGCTTCCTTGACGCGCAGCGCCGAAAGCCGATCGAGGTTCTTGGCCATGGAGGCGGTGAACATCGGGGGCATGTGCTGGACGAGCAGCACCGGCACGTTGAGGTTGGCCGGCAGCTTGGGAATGATGTGCGTCAGCGCCTCGGGCCCGCCCGTGGAGGACCCGATCGCCAACAGATCGAACCGGCCGGGCGGCGCCGGATACATCTCAGCGGCCGGCTTGACCAACCGCGGCGGCGGCGGCGCCGGCGGCCGCTCGACCGGGATTTCAGCGACCGGTCCGGTGCGGATGGCACGCGCCGCGCGGGTATAACGCCGGGCGCGATGCATCTGCAAAAGCGCCGCGATCTGCTTGCTCAGCAGCGCGACGTTTTCGTCGAATTTGTCGCCCTCGGGTTTTTTAATGAAATCGAGCGCCCCGTTGGCCAAGGCCTTGATGGTCAGATCCGCGCTCGTGGAGGAGACGCCGCTGATCATGATGACGCTGATTTCGGGGTAATCGCGCTTGATGATTTTCAGCGTTTCCAGGCCGTCCATCTCGGGCATTTCCACGTCGAGCAAAACGACATCGGGATTGACGGTCGGAATCTTTTTCAACGCGATCACGCCGTTCGGCGCGCTACCAACGACCTCGGCGTCCTTCAAGCCGGCGATGATATCGGTCAGAATCCGCCGGTAGACGACCGTATCATCGACCACGAGAATCCGATGGGGCTGGTCCACTTTTACTTCCCTTTTCGACAGGCCAAACGGCCCTAGGAACGGCTCAATCATCGCTTGTTTAAATATCTCTCGCCCCTGGGGCAAGTAATTTAGTTTAGTCTATTTTAAACTGTCGTACCACATCGGACAACTCGCCGACCAGACGCACCGACCGCTCGGCTTCGCCGTTGGCGGTTTCGGATCCCTGAGCAGTCGTTCGCGCTGCTTGATCGACGCCTTGAATGCCCCGCGATACCTCGTTGACACCTTTAGCTGCTTCGCGGATGCCACTGACGATTTCGCGGCCGATGCGGTCGTTGAGTTGTTGCACGTTTCCCGAAACCTCGGAAGCGCCCGCCGCGGCGCTCGATATGGTGCGGGAGATTTCATTGATGGTCGTGGTCTGTTCCTCCACCGCGGCGGCGGTTGTGTTGGTGATCGAACTGATTTCGCCGATCGTCTCGGCGACCTGGCGAATCGCCGCGACCGCATTGGTTGTCCGTTGTTGCACGTTTTGAATCTGGCCGGTGATTTCCTCGGTCGAGTTCGCTGTTTGTTTGGCCAGTTCCTTCACCTCGTTGGCAACCACCGCGAATCCCTTGCCGGCCTCGCCGGCGCTGGCGGCTTCGATCGTCGCGTTCAGCGCCAGCAAGTTGGTTTGGTCGGCGATATCGTCGATCACCTGAATGACCTTGCCGATTTCCTTGACCGCCGTTTCGAGTTGGCCGATCAACGTCGTCGCGGAATCGGCGTTGGATTTGGCGCCGTCGGTCATTTGCGAGGCGCGGGTGGTATTTTTTGCGACTTCGGACAAGGAAGACGACATTTCCTCGATGGCTGTGGCCACCGTGTTGACGCTGGTGGACATCTGTTCGGCCGCTGCGGCGATCGTATTTAGGTTCAGCGACATGGCCTCGGCGGTCTGGCTCATGCCTTGGACGTTGGCGGAAATTTCTTCCGTCGCCGTGGCAACGGTACTGGACTGCTTGGTCGTGTTATCGGCGGCGCCGGCCAACTGCGAAGCCACCTTCGTCAGACGATCGGCGCTACCGTCGAGTTGATTCGTGATGCCCGCCACGACGCGCATCGCTTTTTGCAGTTTTTCGACAAACAAGTTGAAGTTTTCCGCCAGTTCCCCCACCTCGTCGGTCGAATTGACTTCCAATCGGCTGGTCAGATCGCCCTCGCCGGAAGCGATCTCGCGCAATAAATCCTTGGTCTGCGCAATCGGCCGGCTGATTTTATTGCCGATCACCAAAGCCACGCCCAGGCCCAAACCGGCCAGGATCAATCCGCCGAGCAGAAAGGACATGAGCATGAATCGCAACCCGGCCGCCATTTTTTTCTCGGATGCCTTGAATTCCTCTTCCTGTACGGAAACGCCCAATACCCAATCCCAATCAGCGAAATAACCGACTCGCGCGATTCGAAGGCGCGCTTTATCATCGCCCGGGTTTTGCCAAAGGTACCGCACCGTGAATTTCTCGCCGCTTTTACAGGCGATTGCTTTGGTTACCATGTCCTGAATGAAATATTTGCCCGCTTGATCCTTCGCCTCCCAAACGCTTTCTCCGTCACGTTTACCCTCGTTGGAAATAATGTACTTGCCCTGCTGATCGCCCTTGCCGCCCAGCACGAACATGTAGCCCGACGTGCCGATCTTGGAGCCGAGGATTGCCTGCCGAATGGCACTGATGTTGTTTTGTTTGACGCCCACGAACAGCGCGCCGATTATCTGGCCGGAATCCTCGCGAAGCGGCACGTAAACGGTGACGTACCAATCATCGACAACAAACGCCCGGCCCTTGTATGTTTCGCCTTGCAACAGCGCCGCGACAACCTTGTTCCGCGCGCCGCCGGGTTCAACTGCCGGGATGAACGTGCCGATGGCCCGATTGCCATTGGCGGCCTTGACGTTGGTGACCACGCGCAACATGTCACCGTCCGCATTCATCCGCTGAAAAACGGTGCACGTCGCGCCGGTCAAATTGCGCACTTGATCGACCAGTGGCGTAGGCCGGTCGAATTCGAGGTTTTTTTCAAGCACCGTGCCGCCGAGGCGCAGCATCGGCAATTCGATTTTTTTACTTTGCTTGGAAAATTGATTGACCGCGTCCCAGGCAATCATTCGATCGGTCTTACTCGGCTTGCCCAACAGGCGCAATTGGTCTTGCGCCACCTTACTGTAACTTTCAACCTGCAACTGAACCGATTCCTGCTGCGAGCGAAGCATGTTCATCGCGCCTTCCAAGGCATAATCGAAACCGGCCTGAGAAAGCTCCCCGACCAACCGGCTGGCTTCCCGATTGGTGTCGGTGCCGACTAAAAAGGCCAGACCGATCAATACGATAATCGGTAAAAAGACCAAAGCCGTGCTCATCAGTAAAAGTTTTGTCTTAATTTTCATTCTTCGACTCTTTCTTTCAACAATTCACGTCCCGGTCCCGACGAAGGTCCGCCGCCGCTGAAATGCCCCCAGCGGCGGCGGTTGCAACATACGCTAGAACCGGAACTGGCTGACGATATCTTGCAGCCGTTGCGCCAGTTCGGACGTGGCCTGCGCCGCCTGGTGCGTATGGTTGGCGCCCTGGGCCGTGTCATGCGCCGCCAGGTTCACACCCTGGATGTTCTTCGACACCTCGCCGACGCCCTTGGCCGCTTCCTTGATGCTGCGCACCACCTCGACATCGATGCTGGTGTTGAGGCGTTGCACGTTTTCGGAAACATCCTTGGCGCCCTGGGCCGCCCCGGCCGTCGACCGCGAAATCTCGTTGGTCGTCGCCGTCTGTTCCTCGACCGCCGTGGCGATGGTATTGGTGATGGTGTTCATCTCGGCGATGATTTCCACGACCTGTTTGATGGCCTTCACCGCGTTGTCCGCGCGCACCTGAATGCCGCCGATCTGTTCGGTGATCACCTCGGTCGACGAGGCGGTCTGCTTGGCCAGTTCCTTGACCTCGTTGGCGACGACCGCGAAGCCCTTGCCCGCCTCGCCGGCGCTGGCGGCTTCGATGGTGGCGTTGAGCGCCAACAGGTTGGTCTGATCGGCGATGTCGTTAATGACCTCCACCACTTTGCCGATTTCACGCGCCGCCGTATCGAGCTGGGAAATCAAATCGGTGGCCGAATCGGCGTTCCGCGAAGCGGCCTCGGCGATCTGCGAAGCGCGCGCCGTATTCTTGGAAACCTCCTGCAACGAGGAGGACATTTCCTCGATCGCCGTGGCGACGGTGTTGACGCTGTTGGACATTTCCTCGGCCGCCGCCGCCATGGTGGAAACGTTGCTGGACATATGGTCGGTGGCCGTGGTGATGCCGGCGACGTTGGTGCTGATCTGCTCGGCCGCCGAGGCCACGGTGCCGGATTGATTGGTCATTTCCTCGGCGCTGCCGGCCAGTTGGGTCGAAACCGAGGACATGGTGGAGGCGGTTTCCCGCAATTCGCCGGTATTCTCGGCGATGATGCCAATCAACTTCTGAAGCTTTTCGACGAAGAGGTTGAAATTGGTGGCCAACACGCCGATTTCATCCTCGCTGTCCACGGACAGGCGCCGGGTCAAATCGCCCTCGCCCTCGGCGATATCGCGCAGCATGGTGGTCGTCTGCTGGATGTTTTTGGAAATCGCTCGGGCGACCAGATACGACACGGCCAGCGCCAGCAATGAAATCGCGAGGAAGACCAGGGTGATTTTTACCGTCAAGGCGCGAATTTCGGCCAGCACGTCTTCGATGTACATGCCCGTGCCGACGATCCAGTTCCATTTCGGCAGGATTTTCACGTAGGAAATCTTGGGCACGATTTTGTTCTTGTTGTCCGTGGCGGCCCACATGTAACCCAGAAAACCGGCGCCATGCGCCTGGCAGATCTTGACGAATTCCACGAAAATTTTCACGCCGTTCGGGTCGCTGTTATCGGCCAGACTCTTACCGATCAAATCCGTGCTGTACGGATGTGCCACCATCACCGGCTCGGTGTCATTGATCCAGAAGTAGTCCTTCATTTCCGGGCCGTAACGCAACGCGGTAATCACCTTGATGGCTTCTTTTTTCGCGGCGGCTTCATCCATTTCACCCTTGGCGCTCAACTCGGCGTAATGATTCAGGATGGTCCAAGCCACTTCCACTTGTTCCTTGATTTTTTCTTTCTTTTTCGCGAGTTGCGCATCCTTGACGGTCGGCAGGATCCACGCGAACATCAGCCCGCTGAACATGACGACCATCAACAAACCACTCAAGACAATTTTAGTGGATATTTTCAGATTGTTAAACCAAGCCAACATGACGACACCCCCCTCTTTCTTACTGGAAAGTTCTCTTTTTTTAAACCTGCGCCTGGTCAAACAGTAATTGGTGTAATTTTCAATATAGACAATAATTTATCTTCCAAGCGGACCACGCCGCTCAAATATTGACCGCTGATTTCGCCGATATTGGCCGGCGGCGGATCGATCTCCCCCGCGTCCACCGTCACGACATCGCCGACCCGGTCCACCAGTAAGCCGACGTGATCGGTTCCCAGATCTTCCTCGGCGAGCGCCTCGAACGTCTTGGTATCGATTTCCTGCTGCGTTTTGAGGATGATACCCCGCGATTCCGGGGTGATCTCGCGCGGTTTCAACCCCAGTTTCACGCCCAGATCCAGCATGGTGATGATCTGACCGCGGAGATTGAGCATGCCGCAGACATAGTCCTCGACCAGATGAACGTTGGTCAGATCGAGATGGCGGTTGATCTCGCGCACCGCCAGGATGTCGATCCCCAGCAACAAATCATCGAGATAAAACGTCGCGAATTGCCGCTCGCTCATGACGCCGCCTCTCCGCAAACCAACCCGTAGATCGTTTGCAACATCCGGTTTTTGTCGATTTTCACTTCATAGCCGTTGAAGCCGACTTCCATCGCCCGTTGCCGGGATTGATCGTCGTCCAGCGAAGTGAGGGCTAGAACCGGTAGATTTTTGATTTTTTCGTTGGCGCGAATGCGCTTGACCAGATCGAAACCGTCCATGTTCGGCATCATGATGTCGGACACCACGATGTCGAATTTGGCTCTTTCCAACAGGTGCTGGGCTTCCTCGCCGTCGCAGGCGACCTCCACCTGGAATCCCGCCGACTCGAGGAAGCTCCGTTCGAGCTGCCGGAAGAAAGGAGTGTCCTCGACCAGCAGCACCTTGACCTCGCGGTCGTCGGCCATTTGTTTCGCCACGTGGCCGAAGATGCCGGCGTCGATCTTTTCGAACAGCGTGAACAGGTCGAGCACCAGCGTGATGCGTTCGTTGAGGATCGCCGAACCGAGAATCCCCGGCGAGGCGATGTTCGAGGTGTCCAGATCGACGTCGGTTTCCAGCACGTCGAGAATTTTCGTCGCCACCAGGCCGACCGACTTTTTCACGTTCTTCGGCACGATCACGAAAAGCTGGTTCTGATCTTCCGTCGGCCGGCTGACCGAGAGCGAGTCGTGCAAGCGGATCAACCGCAGCGAGCCGCCCCGATACTGGATGAATTCCTTGTCGCCGATGCGCTCGATCTGATCGGCCGTGATTTTCTCCAGGCGCATGATCAGCGGCAGCGACATCGCGAAGGTTTCCTTCGGGCCGTTGGCGAAGATCAGCATCGACTGCCGCTCGCGCAGGGCATTGCGATGGTATTCATTTTCGATCTTGCCCGAGGCGCGCTCGATCTCCTCGAAGCGCATGCCGACCGTCTCGGCGATGCCGTGCGGATCCAAAATCATCGCCACGCTGCCGTCGCCCATGATCGTGGCGCCGGCGTAGCAGATGTTCTTTTTGATGTACTTCGAAAGCGGCTTCACCACGATTTCCTCGTTGTCGGTGATGCCCGAGACGATC
This sequence comes from Myxococcales bacterium, assembly GCA_012517325.1. NCBI lineage: Bacteria > Pseudomonadati > Myxococcota > Myxococcia > Myxococcales > Myxococcales bacterium. The sequence continues at coordinate 46,384 of JAAYVF010000125.1, forward strand.
AGGCCGTAGCGGTTGTTGCCGGCCTTGAGAACCAGCACGGTCACCGCGCTCTGCCGGCGCCAGCGACGGGTCGTCGTGCGCTGATCGCGCTGCTCGCTCAGAATCATTTCCGGCGCCGGATCCTTCGTCTGATTTTCCGGCTTCAGTTCGTCGGAATCGGGGTCGAGCGAGTAGGTGTGGCCGTTGCCGCGGGCCCGGCGGTCGACCAGGTTGTGGCGGCGGTTGGGTTTCTCCTCGCCCGTTTCGGGATCGATGAAGGTTTCCTGAATGCGCAGGACATCGGCGAGCCGGACGAGCGGCAACAGCTTGTCGCGAAGGCGCAGGACATCGGCGCCGTTGATTTTTTCGATCGTCTTGTGGGCGTCCTTGGCGCGGATGCGCACCAGTTCCTCGATGCTGACCTGCGGGATCGCGAACTTTTCCTTGCCGACCTTGACGATCAGCGACGGAATGATCGCCAGCGTCAGCGGCAGGCGCAGGTTGACGCGCGTGCTCTTGCCGAGGGTCGATTCGATTTCGACCGAACCGCCCAGCTTTTCGATGTTGGTCTTGACCACGTCCATGCCGACGCCGCGGCCGGAAACCGCGGTGACCTGCTCGGCGGTCGAGAAGCCCGGCGCGAACAACAGGTTGTAAACCTCGCGCTCGCTCATCTTCTCCGCCTCGGCGGCGGTAATGACCTTCTTTTCGATCGCCTTGGCCTTCACCTTGCGCGGATCGACGCCCTTCCCGTCGTCGATGATCTCGATGTTGACCATTCCGGCTTCGTGGTAGGCCCGCATCAGCACGCGGCCGACACGCGGCTTGCCGACTTTGACTCGATCCGCGGGCATTTCCACGCCGTGGTCGGCGGAATTGCGGATCAGGTGGGTCAACGGATCGGCCAGGGATTCGATGATCGATTTGTCGAGTTCGACCTCGCTGCCCTGGACATCCAGTTCGATTTCCTTGTTGAGCTTGCGGGCCATATCGCGCATCAACCGGGGGAATTTGTTGAAAATGCTGCCGACCGGCTGCATGCGCGTCTGCATGATGGCTTCTTGCAGTTCGCTGGTGACCAGGTTGATGTTCTGCAAAATGCTGTTGAGGCCGCGGATTTCCGCGATGTGGCTGTCGAGGATCTGCATCAATTGGTTGCGGCCCAGCACCATTTCGCCGGCCAGGTTCATCAGGTTGTCCAGCAACGTGACCTGCACCCGCAACGTATCGAGCTTGTCGGCCCCGGCGGCGACCGTCGCCGTTTTGGCGGTCGAGCTTTCCACGGTCGCGGCGACTTCCACCGTTGCAACGTCGGCCGTTTGCGCCGGTTTTTCGGCCTCGTAGAGCGAGATTTTACGCTCTTCGATCTTCAGCGCCGACGCCAGCAAATCGGCTTCCAACACCGTCGCGACCACGAGATTCACGGTCGCGTCAGCCGGCAGATCCTCCCATTCGCTCAGGGCGGGCGTCGCCGCCAGCAAACCGCCGATGGAAGTGATCTGATCGACGAAATCCTGCACGCCCATTCCTTGGGCCAGGACATCGGTTTTCGGATCCAGGCAAAGCGTATAGACGGTCTGACCGTTGGCTTTGGCATGCTTCAGTTTTTCCGCGTCCAATACCAAGGCGACACTTCCTTTCTGCGGGCCGGCCGGCGGAGCGGCCGGAGTGGGCTTACTCGCCGGAGTTGCCGTCTGGGCCGGAGCCGGTTTACCCGCCGCCGGCGCCTTGTCTTCCAAAATGCCGCTTAACCGGCCGATTTCCGCGTCGATGTCCACCGAGTTGCTGGACCCGACGTCCTCGATCATCAGCCGCAATTTGTCCACACCGGCCAACAGGGCGTCGACGATCGCCGGCGTCGTCTTCATGAGCCCATCCCGGATTTTCATCAGGATGTTTTCCATGATGTGGCTGAGGCGATTGATTTTGTCCAAATCCAGGAAGCCGGATGAACCCTTGATGCTGTGAATGGTGCGGAAAATCCGGTTGATCGTGGCGTTGTCCACCGTTTCGCCTTGTTGTTCCAGGGCCAACAGGTCCGGTTCCAACTGACTCAGGTGTTCGCGGGATTCAAGAACGAAATCGTTGATGAGTTCTTGCTGGGAAATATCCATCGGTTCCACCCTTATAAACGGGACTGTAAACGACCTATTCCAGGCGGCTGAAGGGAAGTCCGATGCGTCATATTTTTTTGTTCCATCACGCCTACCTGAGCAAGTTTTCGACTAACCTGCCCAAGTCCTTTAGTTTTCTTGAAAGCGAAGCGGAAAAAATGCCCGGTCTGCCGGAAAACGAGCGGCGGTGTGAAATAATTGCCGGATGATCGGCCGTGCCGTCGGATTACGGAGCGGCGATTGACGATGGGAAAAACCTAATATTTTCAAGTTTAAAAAGAAATGCCGCGCCGGGAAACCGATGTGATCGAGCCAGGATGAGAAATCCGTTCCCGCGCGGCAAAGGTTTTTTTCGTTTCAAGGAACCGCCACGCGGGAAACGCTTGAATCGGGCGGGACGTCAAATCCGTTCCCGCGTGGCAAAGCAATTTTCATTTCCAAACACCGCCGCGCGGGAAACGCTTGAATCGGGCGGGATGAAAAGTCCGTTCCCGCGCGGCAAAACAATTTTCATTTCCAAAAACCGCCACGCGGGAAACGCTTGAATCGGGCGGGACGTAAAATCCGTTCCCACGTGGCAAATCGTTATTCTGTCAAGGAGCCGAACACTGGCTCAAACCGCACCCGATCGTTTCGCTCTCCCCACGGGCGAGGTTGTCCGGGGAAGCCGTGGCTTCCCCGGCGCCCTCATGGAGGAAAGGGGGAGGACTGATCGGGCCGTGAGTCGATGCCCGTTGGTGCTCATGTTCCGGTTCTCGCTACATGGTTCTGGGCAACCTGGCGGATCGTCCGGTCCAGCAAGTCCGGGTCGAACGGTTTCTGCAAAACCGGGATGCCCATTTCTTCGACGGCCGCGCTGTCGTAGGCGGCGGTCAATCCCGTGATCAGGACGGCCGGCAGATCGGGCCGCTGCCGCCTGGCCAATTGAATGATCTCGAAGCCGTTTTTTCCGGGCATCGTGAAATCGGTCAGCAACACTTCCACCCGGTTGCCGTCCGTCGAATTCAGGATCTCCAACGCCCGGCCGCCGTGTACGGCCTTGAGGCAATCATGTCCGTACAGGAACAACCCGCGACAGATCGTCTCCAACTGGACCGGATCATCGTCAACTACCAGGATTCTCATCTTGCTATCCCCGTGAATATGGTAATAGCGTTTCATAGTTGACCAGTTTTCGCATGGGTTTGAACCGTCACGTCGGATGGATCGCTCACCATGCCGTTTACCTGGGCTGTCGACGCATTGCCGTTTGGGTTTAGATCACTTGGCGAGAAGTGAGGGCCGGAAGGTTGATTTGCCGCCACGGGCCGAAGCGAGCAGGAATCAACCGCCTGCATCATGAAAAAGAGGGTGAAGACGAGCAGTACGAACACGATCTGGAATTCTTCGATGTATCGTTTGGAAGTAAACATCTTCCAGCCCCTCCTTCTCACCGCATCACACGCCCGACATATAGAGCATCGCCCGTGCCAAATGCTCGAACATTTGTGTTTCCTCTTTATTATCGACATGTTAGGAAATTTTAAACCCTCGCCAGAAAGCCGTCTGTAAAATCCGGAAAGTGTACCAATTTGGCACACCCGCATGGCTAATCGATTGATTTAATGCACTATTTATCGATCTGCACCAAAATGAGATAGATTGAGAAAAATGTATCGAAATCCAGGTGGGTTGCCTCAGCGTGCCAAGAGAAATTAAAGGGAGGAGTCAGCAGCCGCACATACTGACCCCCTTTGAAGGCGAGACACCTGATAGAGTGATGTTGGGTCGTGTTGCGGTTGCGACGGACGGAGGCCGGAGGCCGACGGGAGCCGCAACCGCGACGGCCGCACCACCCGGGGGTATCGATGTCCAAGGAA
>JAAYVF010000126.1 GCA_012517325.1 Myxococcales bacterium
CGCCGGTTGAAGTCGTTCACGAAGGAATCGGCCAGCCAGGGATTGGCGTCCTCGATGGTGGTTTTCCCGGCCAGCGCCAGTTCGGCGATCAGTCGATCCTGCAAGGTGGCGAAGAGCCGTTCGACCCTTCCCTTGGCCTGTGGCGACAAGGCGCGGATCGGCTCGATGCCGAGGTCGCGCAGAACCAGGCCCACTTGGGTGGGGTCTTGTTGGCCGCGCAGTTGCTCATCCAGGGTCCAATGGTCGTCGTTCCGGAAGAGCGCGCCGGAGTAAAACCTGCTGAAACCGCCGCAATACGTTGCCGCGTTCTTCCAGGCTCTTGGCGGCCCAGTCTTTCTGAGCCGCACGCGCCCGCGCGACCGCTTCCTTGGCGTCATCGGCCGTGAACAGACTCACCTCGCCGATCGGCTCGCCGGTCGACGGATTGTCGCTCGTCAACAAGCCGCCCGATCCCGTGTATTTCTGGTAGAACTTCAACATAAACCAGTGTTCCTTTATATATGCTAATATGAGCATATATAAATTATGAAGAATTTCAAGGGGGATTTAATAATGATAAACGTGCTGATATTGTCCGGTTTTTCAAATGAAATAGGTTTGGTTTTGTATCTAATTTAGATTGGGAGCCTTGGGCTGGAGAAAAAATCAGTTCTCCAATGACGCCGCCTTAACAGGCTTTTCCGAATCGCGGCGGATCTGCGCGACGATCCCGACGATTCGCCGTTTGCCGACCGGCAGCGGCGGAAAACGGTGCGGGTCATTGGAAAACAAATAGTTGCGCAGCAAACGACGGACGGCCATTTGGGACGGCGCCACTTGGGTCAACACCAGCTTCCCCGCCATTTTTTGCGGCTCGATCCGGCCCAGGTTGATCAATAACAGATCGCCCGGAATGATTTCCGGACTCATCGACTCATCCTTCGCGCGACAGGCGCAAAGACGGCCGCCGAGCACGGCCGGCGCGATCGTGAAGCCTTCCATGGTATTCGGACCGATCAACGTCAACCCCTTCTCCACCGCCTCCCAGGCGCTTTCGCCGAGAATCGGCACGGTGACGAAATCCGACGCCATCACCTCGCCGGCGCCGGCCAGGTCCACGATCCGGATCGCTTCCGGCGCGCTTTTGTTTTGGGCGCCGTATTTCGGTTCCCACCCGAAGAGCAGCCAGTTGGGCGTGACACCACACGTCAGGCAGATGCGCCGCACGATGTCGTAACCCGGCTGCGCCCGGTCTTCCAGGTAGCGCTGCATGGTGGTGGCCGAGACGTGAATGATTTTGCCGAACCGCGAATAAACCCCGTCGGCGCATTCGTCGACCAGAATCCGCAACCGCGTGATAAAGTCCTCGGACATTTTGCGTTCTCCTCACCTGATGAATCCGCCGCGTCGACCGGCGCCGTCTTTCCGATTGAGAGCGAACCTGCCCGCGACCGCCTTCGTTCCGGCGCCCCCCTCTACGGACGAAGATGAAACGCGGCCGGAACAGGTTCGCCCGGTCCCTCCGCTGGACGATCCGCTCCGATCGGCCATCCGCTGGCCAGGCGTTGGCGGTCCGATCCCGAGGCGCGTACTTCGCAACCGGTCAAGCCGGAATCAGTTCATGCTCAGGCGATCCAACGAACGGTACTGCACCGCCTCGGCAATGTGCGCCGCGCGCACCCGCTCGGATTGCTCGAGGTCGGCGATCGTGCGCGCGACCTTGAGAATCCGCATCAAGCCCCGCGCCGAAAGGCCCAGCCGGTCGTGCAGGGTTTCGAGCAAGCGGTGGCCGTCGGCGTCGGGCTCGGCGTATTGCCAGGTCTGGCGGCTGGTCAGTTGCGCGTTGGTGTCGACCGAGGTTCCGTGAAAACGCCGCCCGGCGAAGCGGCGCGCTTTTTCGACCCGGGCCCGCACCGCGGCCGAGCTTTCGCCCCCGCCGGCGCGCATTTCGCGATACGGGACCGCCGGAACCTCCACATGCAAATCGATGCGATCGAGCAGCGGACCGCTGACGCGGCGCCGGTAGCGTTGGATCGCCTGAGGCGTGCACGAACAATGATGGGTCGAGTCGCCCAGGTAGCCGCACGGGCA
>JAAYVF010000127.1 GCA_012517325.1 Myxococcales bacterium
GGGCAGCTGCCCCTCCAGGACGCAGACCAGCAACCTCATCCGCTGTAACTCCTTGGGAGTCATCGAAATCATGTCCTTCTTCATGGGGGACATAATCGCTAAGCAGTTACAGGGGACAAAGTCGCTAAGCTAATACAGGCGGGGCGCCAAACTTGTGTCCGCTGTTCATTTCTTGCATAATACCCCGCGAAATTTCATTCGGTTGGACAGACCGCCAAAGCCGTCCACGGCTGACCAGCCGGCGGCGGCGATCGGTGATTCGGCGCGAGGAAGCGAAAAAGGCGGAATGATGAAACAACGTGCTTTGCGCTGCCCACGTTGCGGCAAAATGACCTCCATCCAAAACGGTCAGTGCGCTTATTGCGGGCTGGAGGTGTCCTTTACCCGCCATTCCCAGCGGCAGGGATCTTCCGGTCGCACCCGGTCGACGGGACGGCTGGCCATGGCCCAGGATAAAATCGAAATGGAATTCGGGGTGAACAACCGGGGCCCGGCCACCGCCGGTATTTCCGGTCCGGCCTCGCGTTACGATCTGGGCGCCGGCGGCCATCGCGAAGCACCGGCCGGCGGCGATGTCGAAGTCGGCACGATGAGTTCGCTGCTCATGGACATGACCGACAATCCGCAAAACGAACCCGTTCATCAAGCCCCTCCGAAGGGCGGCAAAGGCGGCGGGCTGGAATTGGGCGAGTCGCTTTACGGGAGCGAGAACGCGACGCCCCAATCGGGAAGTAACGCCAAACCGGAAGCGGCGGCGGGAGCGGACGCGGCTTTCGCGCAAATGGCCGACCTGGCGCCGCGCCAATCCGCTTCGGACCAAAACAAACATCTGGCCGTCGCCGTGCGAAAGGCGCAGCGCAATCAATATTTGTTAACGCGGGTTTTGCCGCAGGTCGTCCTGTTGGCGATCGTCTTGCTGGTCGGGCCGCTGATCGTCGGCTCGCGCGTCAACCTCGCCGGCAATTACACGGTGAATTTTGTGGACGATCAAAACCGCAAGGTCTCCTGCTCGACCCGGTTCCTGGCCGCGGAGAGCGATCCGCGACAGGTGCACGGCCTGCTCGAATGCAAACTGTACGCCAGCGACACTTCGATCGAACGGGTCGACGAACCCGCCGTGCTCAAGCCCATCATGGGCAACGGCACCATCAGCTTCAACGGCGAGCACGATTACCGCCACCTGAAACTGCGGCTCGGCAGCTTTGACGCCAACGACCGGCACACCGTGAATCTCGAAGGAACGTTCAGTTCCGGCGGCAAGGATATCGCGGGGCGCATCTTCAATAGCCTGGGCAATGCCGGCACGTTTACGATGGCGCGCCTGGAAGAGTAAGGCGGGGCCCAATGCCCCTCGCTCCCGGCCCGGCCGGGAGGAAGGTCGCGGCGGCGGATGATTCTCGTCGGAACCAGCGGGTACAGCTACGAGGATTGGCGCGGGATTTTTTATCCGCCCGACCTGCCGAAAAACCGCTTCCTCGAATTTTACGCCGACCGCTTCGCCGCGGTGGAAATCAACTACACCTATTACCGGATGCCGGCGCGGCGCACCCTGGAGGCGATGGCGCGCAAAACCGGCGGCCGGCTGACCTTCGCGGTGAAACTGCACGGCTCGATGACCCACGAGCGCACGGCCGGCCCGGCGGATTATCAGGCGTTTCGCGAGGCTTGCGCGCCGCTGGCCGAGGCCGGCGTGCTGGGCCCGGTCCTGGCGCAGTTTCCATATTCTTTTCACGCCGACGACGCCAATCGCGATTACCTGCGCCGCCTGCGCGAACAATTGCCGGACCTGGACCTGATCGCCGAGATGCGTAATTCCCGCTGGGTCCGCCAGAGCGCGTTCGAGTTGCTCAAGGAACTGGGTATCGGCTGGTGCAACGTCGACGAGCCGAAGCTGCCCGGACTGATGCCGCGGACGGCGGTGGCTACCTCGCCGACCGGTTACGTGCGATTTCACGGGCGCAACGCCGAAAAGTGGTATCAGCACGAGCGCGCCGAGGAACGATACAATTATCTGTATGCGGAGCAAGAATTGGCGGAATGGCGGTCCGATCTGGAATCGTTGGAGAAACTGACCCGGCGCACCTTCGTTTTCACCAACAATCATTTCGAGGCCAAAGCGGTGAAAAATGCGCTGATGATTGTCGACTTGCTGAAAAACAGGTCATAATCGGTCCGGAAGGGCGCCCCCGGAAAAAATCGGCGTCTTTCCGCTTTTCTCGGAATTTTTTTCGGATTATATGTAATTCACACCCGAGTGAAGGAGTACAGGCGGTTCATGCTGAAGCAGGAATTATGGCAAGCGATCCCCACGCTCAACAACCAGATGGACTTCACCAACTTGCCGGTGGCCCTGAACGAACGCGACATCTTCGTTCTTTCGCGGATCAACGGCATGCTGTCCTTGGGCGAATTGGTCAATCTGTTGCACATCGAGCGGGGCGAAATGGAGGTCATTTTTGCCAAGCTGGTGAAGCATGAGCTGGTGTTTCTCGACAATTACGAGCAAACGCGCGAATTGCTCCACGAAGTCTACGGCGGCGAAGAGGCGCAATCGGGCGAGGCCGTGCCGGCATTCGCGGCGGACGCCGAGGAAGCGCCGGCCCGCGAGCCCGCGGCGCCGAAAAAATCCCTCGACGATGCGACGACGGTCGAGACCGGGCAGTGGGACATCGACAGCTTCTTCGGGCTGATCCATCGCCTCTACCTTGAAAAACGAACGGGAATCCTGCGGATTTTCACCGATCAGAAGGTTTACAAAGCCCTGTTTTTCGAGGCCGGCATGCTGCTGAACGTCTCCTCGGTGCCGTTCATGGCCGCCGAATGCCTCGGCCGCATCATTCAACAGGCCGGCTACATCAATCAGGAAAAAGTGATCGAGTCGCTGCAGCGCGCCAAGCGCAACAACACCCGGCAAGGCGAGGAACTGGTGGCGATGGGCGCCATGCGTCGCGACCTGCTTCCCGAAATGTTGCGCATTCAGGTCGAGGTCAAGCTGACCGAGGTGATGCACTGGGAAAGCGGCGACTGGATGTTCCAAAATCTGCCCGCGCTGCCGTTGCGGATTTCCCGCATCGACATCGATCTGCCGCGGCTGCTGTTCAACCTGATCTGGAAACGCTATCCGATGGAGAAGATCGACCGCGAATTGCGCCTGCGGCAGGAAAAATTCGTCGGGCGGTCCAACCGGATGGTTTTCGACGCGTCGAGCTACAGCTTCGGCGAAGGCCTCGAAAAGTTCTTTCAAATCATTCTGGAAAAGGACAACCCGCTCAAACGGTTGCAGATCATCAGCAATTTGAAGCCGCCGCAAACCGCGCGCATGATCTGGGCACTGTACCTCACCGGCGCGATCGACTTCTTCGACGAGAGCCGCCAGGACAAGGTGATGGCCGAGATCGAAACGCTCAAGGAACAGATCAAAAACACCGAGCGGGAAACCTATTTCGACACCCTGCACACCCACTGGACGGTCGGCGACGAGGGCATCGAGAAGGCGTTCAAGCAGTGGTCGGGCGAGGAAGAGCGGGCGATCGTGAAAACGCAGGGCCTGGTCCAGCAATTGCACCGCACGCTGCTGGCCCGCATCCACGCGGCATACGAAACGCTGCGCACCCGTGAAGGCCGGCGGCATTACCGCGCCGAAATCTACGACCCCGATTTCATCCTGTTCGGCAGCGAAATTCTGCGGCAGAAGGGCGAAAGCTACCTGTTCACCAAGGAAGCCCCCGAACTGGCCGCCCCCGAACTGGAAAGCGCCATCGAAATCTACGACCGCAACGGCGAATATTACTCCGAGCTCGGCTTGTCGTATTTTTTACGCGACTACCCCCGCAATTTCCGCATGGCCGAGGAAGGCCGCCGGTTGGTGAAAAAAGGCCTGGCGATGAACTCCGGCTCCGAGGTCGTGCACCTTTGCGTCGGTTTGATGTACCGCCACGAAAAGAAGAGCAAGCAGGCCGTCGAGGCGCTGGAAAAAGTCCTCAAAATCAACCCGGACAACCGTTTCGCCAAAATCCTTCTCAACGAGATCAAATCGGGAGTGACCAGCGAGGAGCGCGAAAAGGCGGCGCGCGAATTCCTGGAACGCAAAAACCAGGCCGACGAAAAACTCGAAAAACTCATGGCCGAAAAACGGGAAGCCGGCGGCAAAAAACCGGAACAATCGGCGACCTGACCCGGCCGCTTCGGCGAACGGCCGCGGCCGGCGCGGAGGCCTATCTTGGAGGTCCGCATGAGCGGGAAGATCAGACTGGCGATCGCCTTGGGGCTCGTCGCGATGCTGCTTGTCGTCGCGGCCTGCAGCGTCGATAAACGGGTGCGCCGCAAAACCGAGACCCTCAGCGAAGACCTGATGAACACGTCCCTCGAATTCAACCGCCTGATCGCCTGGCGCTATTTCGACGACGCCAGCGCCATGGTCTTGCCCGCGGCGCGCGCCGATTTCCTGGTTTCCGCCGAAAGCGTTTACGCCCGCGTCCACATGGAAGGCTACAAAATCGCCCTGGTGCAGATCAGCCCCGACCCGTTTCCCAAAATCCGCGGCGCGGTCAAAGTGCCGCCCAAGCCCGAGCGGCCGGCCGTCGAAATCCCGCCGACCCCCGAGGAAATAAAGGCCCGGGAAGCGAAGGAAAAGGCCGCGGCCGAGGAACAGAAATTCAAGGAAATGCCGAAACACTGGTATGGTCTGGTGCTGGTGCGCTACATCAACCTGACCGTCGTGCCCAGCAATCAGGTCAGTTCGCCGCTCATCCGCCAATATTGGTACTGGGACGAAAATTCCGAAACCTGGCTGGTCGATCCCGAGATCGACCAACTCATCGACGTCCGGCCGTCGGGCGACCGCGCCCCGGCCGACGAATCGATCCCGCTCGCGCCGCAGATCCCCGCTCCTTAAAAACCGTAGCGGGCCAGCACGAAAACCTGATCGAGCCCTTCCAGCGAACCCATCAGGGTTTCGTCGCGCCCGCCGAACAGGTTGGCGCCGACGCTCAATTTGAACGGATCGGTCACGGAATAGGTCGCCAGCGGTTGCACGGTCCAGCCGCCGGCGGTCAGGTCGAAGCGGCGCCAATCGCGGTCGCGTTGGTAGGTGAAATCGACCAGCGACAGCAGTTCCAGCGCCAGCTTCTCGTCAAAGAACGATTTGCGCAGCACCAGCCCGCCCATGCTGGTCCAGGCCCGTTGCAGAAAATCATCCTCGCGGTCGAACAGGTAGCTTTGCAGCAACCAGCCTTCCGCGAAGACGTCGGCCGGAAACGTATAATCCACGTTGAGCGCCCAGCTCGCCTGGTTGCGCCGCACGGCGCTCAGATCGTCGCGGTAGGTGTAGCGGTCGAAGGCCATCAACCCTTCGCCGTGCAGGCCGAGGTTGAACACGCTGGTCGCCAGGCCGAGCCCGGCGCTTTGCACCCGGTGATGTGTGAGCGTGAACGGATCGCTGAGCGTGGTGGTGGAAAAAACGTCGCCCGGCGGCAGGATGGCGGCGTCGGGTCCGGTCTGTTCCGACCAGCGGGAAAGGTCGCGCAGCGCCGGGTTGACGTGCAGGGTGGGCAGGTCGTCCCACAGCGCGTAATAGGCGGCCGTGACGTCGATGAACGGCGAGGTGTAGTGGACCCGCGCCGCGCCCTCGGGAGCCGTGAGATCCTGATCGGGCAGGTCGGTGTGCGCGCTGTAATAATTCGGATCGCTGAGAAAATCGCGCAGGTCCTGCCGCCACTCCGGCACCCAGGCGCCCAGCGCGGTTTCCAGCGCGCGCCAGCGGTCGCTTTGCCGCAGATCGTTGATCAACTCGCCGATCGGAAAATCGTGGCCGACCAGGGCGTAGTCGCTGCCGACGATCCGGTAACGCGGCGGCGTGAACACCGGGATATAAACCGCTTCGATCTGCACCGGGTCCAGGTACAGCACCGGCCGGATCATGAAGGTACCCAGGCGGTAGAACGACAATTCGCGGTCCAGCGTCCGCCGGTAGTCGTAGGGGTTGAGCTGATCCAGCGGGCTGAACAGGTCGGTCGTCGCCCAGGAAACGATTTGCTGGCCGGCGAACAGGTCGAGCTTGCCGAGGCGCAGTTTGCCGTACAGTTCGCGCAGCTCGGGGATCGCCTCGCCCTGCGCCTCCTCGCCGACGTCCAGGCGGTATTCGAACAGGCCGGCGGCGCGCACGCCGTAGTTCAAGCCCCAGGAAGCCGAGGCGGCGGCGTAGCCGAACCAGTCGTTGGACCAGACGTCCTCGTGGAAGCGGTCCCAGGTGGTATCGACGGCGCTCTTGTACCCCGCCAACCCTTCGAGGCTCGTGCTCGGCGTCGCACTTTCCGCGGCGAGCGCCGCGCCGCACCAGGCGGCGAGCAGCAAGAGAATCGAAACGGGCAGGTGGCGTCTCATCGTCGCGCTTTACTGCTGGCTTTCGTCGGATAGGAACCGTTCGGTGAAGAACTGATCGTCGAGTTTCACGTTGAGCTGGTACTCGCCCAGTTCCATGATCGTCGCGGTGCCGGCCTGCACGTCGTTCATCTTGCTCCGCCGGGCCATCCAGGTGCCGTCGGCGCGCTGCTCGAGCTGGCTGACTTCCAGGGTCTTCCAGAGGGCGCCTTTTTTATCGAAGAATTGCCCGCGAACCGGAAAATAGTTGTCCTTGCGCACCCAGTTGATCGTCTTGCCGTAGATCGAATCGCCGTCCTTTTTCGGGAGGCTTTCGATGACGTAGCAGCTCGCGCCGTCCACCGTGGCGTCGGCCAGTCGCTTGTGCGTGCCCTTGTCCGGATCGACCGCCTGGAGGTCGGCGTAGGAGAACGTCGAGCCCATGAAGGCGCCGGATTTGTTGGCCGAGGTGATGCGCCGGACGCGCTTCATCGCCGGCAGGTAGAGGCGCTGGTTGTCGTCGGCGTTCTTCGTTTCGACCACCAGAAACTTGACACCCTTCACGTCCGGCGGCGACAGAAAGGTTGTCACCGTATTCCGCACGCCGTTGATGAGCTTGGTGCGGGTGAGCAGATCGCGGATCCGCTGGCCGCCGCTCTTGTCGATGAGAATCATCTTGGCCTTGCTCACGGCGGCCTGGCTTTGATTGGCCTCGGTCATTTTTTTCATGATGGTCGCGGCATCCGGTTCCGCCGCCCCCACCAGGGCGGTCAAACCGGCGAAAAACACCAGAAAAAGAAGGGTAAAACGCGCACGCATCGAAACCTCCGTCGGCGGCTTGTCGAGATTTTTCGCATCTTGGCATACCGTCCGACCGGCGGCAATGGGAAGCCGATTGGCCCTTGAAGGATTCGCCGCGCTTGGTAATCTAACGGGCAACTTTGCGGGGGCATGGTGTGCGGATTTCTTTCCAGCGACTGATTCGGGTCGCCGCGGTTCTGGTCTGGGCGGTGGCAACCGTGGGGTGCCACTCGTCGAAGCCGCCGGCGGAAATCAGAAACGTCCTATTAATCACCATCGATTCGCTGCGCGCCGATCACGTGGGCTGCTATGGTTATCCGCAACCCACGACGCCCACGCTCGACGCCTTCGCGCACGCCAACGTCCAGTTTCGCAACGCTTATGCCTCCAGTCCGTGGACGCTGCCCAGCCACGCGTCCATTTTCACCGGCCTGTACGCCGACACCCACGGCGTCGGGATGGTCAGCCGCGCGTTGACGGCCAACTCGCTCCTGCTGGGCAACGTCCTGAAAAATCACGGTTACCGCACCGGCGCGGTCGTCTGCGCGCCGCTGCTGAGCCGGACCTACGGCTTTCAGTACGGCTTCGAGGATTACGACACCGATCTGGTCGCGCCGACCTTCAAACAGGCGCGGCAGGTGAAGGTCGGCCCGGACGTCACCGAACGCGGGCTGCAATGGATGGAGCAAAATCGGCGCAAGCCGTTTTTCCTGTTCCTGCATTATTGGGACGTGCATTACGACTACAACCCGCCGCCGGAATACGTCCGGATGTTCGATCCGGACTACCAGGGGGAGATTGACGGCCTCGGCATTCACAACCGCAAGGACATTGTGTCGGGAATGGACCCGCGCGATCTGCGGCACCTGGTGGCGCTGTACGACGGCGAAATCCGCTACACCGACGACGCCATCGGCAAGCTGTTCGCCGGCCTGAGCGAACTGGGCCTCGAGCAGAACACGCTGGTGATCGTCACCTCCGATCACGGCGAGGAATTTCTGGACCACGGCGGTATCGCGCACACCCGCACCTGTTATGAGGAACTGATTCGCGTGCCGCTGCTGATTCGCGTGCCCTGGTTGCCCGCCGGCCCGCGGGTCGTCGACGGCCTGACCAGCCTGGTCGATCTGTTCCCCACGGTGCTGGATCTGCTGGGCATCAAGCACAAGAAACTGCCGCTGCAGGGCATCAGCCTGGCCGACGCGATCCGCGACGGCCAAACGCTGCCGGACCGGGAGATTTTCGCCGAAACCAAGCGCGGCCAGTTGGAGCCGACCGACCGCGAATTCCGCTGGGCGGCGGTCCTGGCCCCCGACCGCTGGAAGCTGCATCGACTGGGAAACGGCAAGAACGACCTGAAACGGCTGGTTTTCGACCTCCGGGCCGATCCCGGCGAAACCGCCAACCGGGAGACGGACGATCCGGACCGGACGCGCAAGCTCGACCTGGATCTGGTCCGGCAACAGGTGGTGGATCGCCAGATCCGCGGCAAGGTCAATGCCGATGGCAAGGTGGATGTGGACCCGGAACTGTCCAAAACGCTCAAGGGACTGGGGTATATCCAGTGAGCCGCCGGCGGCCGGCCTGCCTGGTGTCGCTGCTGCTTTTGCTTTTCCTCGCGGCGGCCTGCCGATCCGCCCCACCGGTGCGACGGCCGGCCCGCAGCGTGATTCTGATCAGCATCGATTCGTTGCGCGCCGATCACGTCGGCTGCTACGGCTATCAAAAGCCGACCACGCCGGCGCTCGACCGTTTCGCCGCGGGCGCCGTGCGCTTCGCCAACGCCTACGCCGTTTCGTCCTGGACTCTGCCGAGCCACGCCTCGATGTTCACCGGCCTGTACGAGGACGCGCACCTGGCGTTCGCCAACAACAGCCGCATGGACGACGACAACGTCACCCTGGCGGAGGCGTTTCAAGCCGCGGGCTACGAGACGGCGGCGATCGTCTGCGCGCCGTTTCTGCGCCGCGAATACAACATCCAGCAGGGGTTCGCGAGCTACGATCAGGAAATCGCCGAAACCCGGCGGCCGACGATCCGGAAGGTTAAAACCAGCCGCCAGGTCACCGACAAGGCGCTGGCGATCCTCAAGGAACGGGCCGCCTCGCCCCGACCGTTCTTCCTGTTCGTCCACTATTGGGACGTGCATTACGACTACAACCCGCCGGACGAGTATACGGCGATGTTCGACCCCGATTACCGCGGCGCGATCGACGGCTTGAACATCAGCAAGCGCCAGGATTTGCAGCCGGGAATGGACCCGCGCGATCTGGCGCATCTCATCGCGCTGTACGACGGCGAAATCCGCTACACCGACGACCACCTCGCCGAACTGCTGGCGTTCATCGACGGGTCGACGCTGGCTGCCGACACCGCCGTGGTCATCACCGCCGATCACGGCGACGAATTCCTGGAACACGGCAGCACCGGCCATACCTTCACTTGTTACGAGGAACTGGTCCGCATTCCGCTGCTGATCCGCGCGCCGGGATTGGTTGTCCGGACGCCGGTCGTCGACGCGCCGATCGAGAACGTCGATCTCTACCCGACGCTGCTGTCGCTCGCCGGGTTGCCGCCGGTGAAACGGCCGATCCAGGGTTACGATCTGCGGCCGCTGATCGAAAAGGGCGAAGCGCCGCCACGGCAGGAATTGTATTGCGAGACGCGCATGGGCCGCCGCTACGGCTGGCACGGCCAAAAAGGCATCTGGCGGAGCCTGAGCCGGCTCGACGGCAAGAAGATCCACGAATTTCGCGGCCACAAAACCCATACCAGCGAATACGAACTGTACGATCTGAAAAACGATCCGCGCGAACTGACCAACCTGGTCGAGTTGAACGCCGAACTCCTCGCCAAAATCAAATCCGAATTGTACCGCCGCCACCGCGCGAGCCTCGAACTGGCCGGCGATCTCAATCTGCAGGACGCCCGGCAAAAGAAGGGCGGCGACGCCGGCAAGGACGACGCGCTGCGCGATCAACTCAAGGGCCTGGGTTACGTGCAGTAGCCGCCGGCTTACGGCGCAGGTGTCTCCTCGTGCTTAAAGCTCCGTTCGACTAGTGGAGGTTTTCACCCCGCTTTTCTCCATCTCCTGCATCCATTCATGTTCCCCCTTGTTTCCTTTCGTGAGCACGGGTCGCGCTCGTTGCGTTATTCAGGCTCGTAGAAAATGAGGCCGTTTTTCAAATGGCAAGTTTGGAAGTGTGCGGATTTATTGGAAGAACGTGCGACAATCGTCTTCTGGGACGTATCCGGACGCAATGTCCGGATTTTTGTCCGGATAGATAAAATCGCCACGTTTCGTGATTTTAACCGGATACAGAGTCCGCTTCGATGTCCGGATCGATCCAGGGTAACTGAAAGCGAGCGATCAAACGATCTCGTATTCGGTGGAAGGACCCGAACCCGTCTTTCTGACGAGATCTAATTCGACGAAGTGGTTGAGATGCCTCCGCGCTGTGCGGTCTTCAACCTTCATCGCCTTGGCGTACTGACTGGATTTTGTCGACCCTCTCTGAGCCAACCATTGCAATCCTTTTTGCTCCGCATCACTCATTGAAGCGAGCACTTCCTGGCTCAACACCGCAGTGCTCGCCTCTCGATTCCTAAAGAGGGTCAGCACCAGATAAGGATCGTCCCAAGTGTATTTCGGAAGAGGCAATTCCAGTTGCAAGGCGCGATTCTTCAGCGACTTGATACCCAGTCCGCGTTCTTCAGCCATTTCCATTCGGGCAAAAACATAATGGAGTTCCGGGTTTCGGCTCAGCATCGGGGCATCAAATTTTTGCAGTTTCTCAAGTGTGATCGGTAGCAACGGCAATCCTGGACTTTTGACCGTAAGGGTGTCCGGAGTAATGACTAATTGGCACTTGGCTTCCCGGATGTCGTAATCCCTGTGGATCAGTGCGTTCACCACCGCCTCACGAATCATCTCGAACGGCAGCGGCGGCACTTCTTTGCGACGCATTTTGGAGCGGTCAAGGACGTTGGGAAGTTTGCTGGATAACCACTTTTCAAGATCCTCGGGAATGAGAACCATCGGGCCTTCAAAATTTCTAGGCTCCTCAGTGCCATCCGGGTAGTGAATCGTGGCGAGCAATCCCGCCTGCGGCATGGCTGTTCTTGGCTCCTTGCCGAAAAGAAGCATCCCGAAACCGGTCGGTATGAATCGACCGTCCTGCTGCAAAAGCAATCCCTGCTGGACGAAACGACGATGGAACGCGGGCGAATCGACAGCGTCCGTGATTTTCGCAATCGAACGATAATTCTCCAGCGCTTTTAAAGAAAAATCGTCCGTGACCGAGGCGGTGAATGCGTCCTCCAAACTGGAAAGTGTGACTGTCTTCGGCTTCTTCTTTTCTTCCTCGGCGATTGCCGCCCGTTCCAATGCCTGCGCGAAAAAGTCCTCGTTCTCCTTTCGGATAACCTCCTGGAGATCGCGATCGAACATGTTTACCGAAATGCCGTTGTCCTGCAGGTACTTGATGCCCTTGCGGTCCACCGTGGGGTCGGGATCGGTGATGCCAATCCAGACTTCCTTGATCCGGGCCAAGACGATCCGTTCTGCGCAACTCAGCTTCGGATGTCGACGCGATCCAGGTGCGCATGGTTCTAAAGTTGCAAAAAGGACCGAGCCATCTAGTTTGGTGTTTCGGTTTTTTCGTTCCAGAAGAGTGTATTCGGCATGGTCGCCAAAACGCAGTTCACCCCGACAGGCCGTCTCGACAGTTCCGTCAGGCTTCCACAAGGCGACACCAACATTGGGACTGGCCTTTTCGTCCGTGCGCGGTTCACGAACCGATTGGCGCATGGCATCGACAGCCATCTCCATCAGCTTCCGTGGGTCAAATTTTAGCTTCTTGGAATCCACTCAACCACATCCAGCCTGTGATTCACTTCCCAATTTCCAATGCCAATCGCCGAGAATATCCTCTGCCCGCTTGTCGTAAAATTCTCGAAAGCCAGTGTATCGAAGTCATCGTCCAGTGCAAGCCAAATATCGATTCCGACTTACCAGCGAGGGACTATTTGCGTCTCTCAAAGCTTTTATGCGTTGATGTACCCGCCGGAATTCTCGTACTCCTCGGTCTCCACAATTCCTCCAAACATACCGCGATAGGGCAAGCGGCTCTCCTGCCAGTACTCGAGAAAGCCCGGATTCAAGCAAGGTTTAATGTTCTGCTCGACCCAGCCGTTCACGATACAATTGATCTTGTCCTCGCGGTCCACGAAGCCCGGCAAAAGAAGGGCGGCGACGCCGGCAAGGACGACGCGCTGCGCGATCAACTCAAGGGCCTGGGTTACGTGCAGTAGCCGCCGGCCGTCAGGCCATCGTGTGCAGGGCCAGCCGGTTTCCCTCGGTGTCCTCGAAATGGGCGAAAAAGCCGTACTGGCCGATATTCGTTTTGGGGATCAGCGTTTTGCCGCCGTTTTGTTCGGCGAGGGCCAGCGTGGCCTCGATGTCGGGCACCGAGAAATAAATCACGGTGCCGGATTTCGATGGCTCGTAGCCGGGCGCCGCGACCAGCGAACCGGCGATGCCCGGCGCGCCCATCGTCATCGAAAACATGGCCATTTTCGATTCGTCCATCTCGACCACCGTCAGCGGAATCCCGAACAGCTTTTCGTAAAACGCCTTGGCCCGCTTCAGATCCTTGACGGGAATCTCGAACCAGTTCACCGGATGTTTGATCTCGCTCATGTGTCGCTCCTTTTTTTTTGTCGCGGAAGGCCGCGCTCCATGCTTTTTTCAAACTCATAATTCATCTGTAAGGCGGCACGACAAAGAGTCAAGGAAACCGGAAAATAATCGCCGGGCAACGCAACAAGTGGGCCTTATTGCTTGACAAACGCGCCTTTCCTGGCCGACGATGACCGCGTTTCCCGGCAACGATGAATGAGGTGAACCATCCGCTTCGACGGCAAAAACGTCTATATCAGCGGCGGCACGAGCGGCATCGGGCTCGCGGCGGCGGAGTTGTTCGCGGCGCTGGGCGCGAACGTGTTCGCGTTTTCGGTCGACGAGCCGGCGCAACGCGAGGCCGCGCGGTCGGCCGTCGAAAAGCACCGGGTGCGCCGCGAACAGAAGGTCGAGGCGGTCGCGCTGGACGTGTCCGACCGGGAAGCGGTCGAGCGCGTCCTGAGCGCGGCGGCCGTTTCGTTCGGTCCGCCCGACGTGGTGCTTTGCAGCGCGGGGATCGGCGGGGCCGTCTACTTCGAAAACCTGTCCTTCGAGCGGTTCGACCGGACGATGCAGATCAACCTCTACGGCACCCGCCACACGATCGCGGCTCTGTTGCCGTTCATGAAGGGGCGGGGCGGCCAGATCGTCACCGTCTCCTCGATGAGCGGCCTGATCGGCCTAGTGGGCTACACCGCCTACGCGACCTCCAAGTTCGCGGTCGTCGGTTTTTCCCAATCGCTGCGGGCCGAGTTGAAGCGCTACGGCATTTGGGTTTCGGTGCTTTGCCCGCCGCAGGTCGCGACGCCGCTGCTGGAAAAAGCCGACCGGGACAAGCCGCCCGAAACCAAGGCGATCAACGACCGCGCCGGGCTGTTGCAACCCGCGGAAGTCGCGGCGGCCATCGTGCGGGGCATTGAAAAAAAGCAGTTCCTGATCATCCCCGGCCGGCGCGCCCGGCTGTTCCACCTGTTCCACCGCCTGGCGCCGACCTGGCGCGAACGACTGACCGACCGGGTCGTCCGCCGGTTTCGCCGGTCTTGAAGGCCGTTCCGTGTCGCCGACCCCTCGAAAGTAAAACCTCATAAAGTAAATAATTTCTTGACGCTGGTAATGCCTTGGGATAATAAATTTACACACCGTCGATTTTCACCCCGATTCGATTCCGAGTGGCGAAAAACTTTGGCCTTTCCAAAGCTTTTTCGCGAATTAATGGGGGCGGCGTGATGGAAGATGGAGATACGGACGAGGGTTCGACTCTTGCCGCCTCCACCAGTTCTTCGAGAATCAGAATATTCTCCGGGGTCGCGGTGACGCGGCCCATTTTGTTGGGGAACGGCGTATAGGTGCTGAATAACAAAGGATTATTGGGCACGGATGGTTTTTGTTTCCCCTTTTTCTATTCGGACCAACTATCCTCAAATAACCCCATTTTCACCCCATTTTGCACCTTTTCCTCTCCCCCTCTCCATTACGTTCGGACTTTTGGGTTTTAGTCCGAAAGTGGAGAATGGTTTAGAATCAAGTACTTACGGGGGCGTCAAAAAATGGCGGTTCGACTCCCGCGACGTATGGGAGTGCAACCACGGGCATACCCGTAGTATTCTGTCTTCGATCGGATAAACTCATAGATACTGATTATTCACGTCTTTGATCTGCACGACGCCCCATTCATTTTGATCGAGTCAGGATTATTTTGATGGGGTTTTGAATGCGTCTTTATCGGCCTGCTTTCTTCGAAAGGCAGGGAATTCAGGAACTTACGCAGGGGCGAGAAAAGGGCGCGATTTGTGCAAACTCTAAAAAGGGGAAAAAACCATGAAACGAGCTCTGTTTTATAGCGGTCTTTCGGTGAATAAGGGCTGCCCACCCGGCGTCGGATGCGAAATTTCGTCGTTCAAGATCGGCAAAGACTGGCGGTTCCACAAGGAGGCCCTGCTGAAATGGGTCGAAGAACAGCAGTCACGCAACGGGATTGGCGTAGAACCTGGGAGGGTAAGCTGAATAATAAGAAGTCACATCTTAAAATCGATGATATTGCTACGGTCACTTCAGAAAGCCGTTTGGAAACGGTTTTAAGAAACACGAAAGCTTGTGTTCGAAGTGCGCTTCCAACGTGGCGGATAGAACCGTCGAATCGTAGGTCACCCGACGGGCTGGAAGGATACAACCGATGAGACGTAACCCTATTCGTCCTTCTTACTGGGCGGTGTTCGCGTTTAGTGTCGGCGTTGTCATCTCCTTGATCGTATGGCAGATGATGGCGGATATTGTGGCCCACCAGGAAAAGGAGCTGTTTGAATTCAGGTCGCGAGAAAAGATCAGCGCTATCATCGCTGCGGTAGAGAATCAAAACCAAATCCTCTTCGGTGGAGCGGGTTTTTTTAATGCGTCTGAAAACATTACCCGAAACCAATGGCACACGTATGTGGAAACTCTTTTGCAGAAAATGCATTTGGCTGGAGCGCAGGGATTGGGTTTTGCCCAGCGGCTAACACCTGAAGAGTTGGCGGAACATGTCCGGCAGGTTCGGGCCGAAGGGTTTCCTGGCTACTCGATCCGCCCTGAAGGGGAACGTGCGGAATATACGTCCATCATTTACCTTGAGCCGTTCGACAAACGAAATCAGAAAGCTTTCGGTTACGATATGTTTTCAGAGACAGTTCGCCGCAAGGCTATGGAACTGGCAAGGGACACGGGCCATGTTGCATTGTCTGGAAAGGTGACCCTGTTACAGGAAATCGATCAAGATGTCCAGGCGGGCTTTCTGATCTACATGCCCGTGTACCGCACTGGCCAACCCATAAGCACTGTCGGGGAACGCCGGGCTGCCTTGTACGGCTATGTGTACAGCCCTTTCCGAGTCCGGAACTTCGTGGATCAAATATTCCCTAACGGATTTCATTACACGCGTCTCCAGATATTCGACGGTCCGGAAGCGAACGCTCAGTCTCTGCTTTTTGATAGCCTTGGCCACGACGTAATTTACTCAGAAAAGCTAAGCGGACCGACGAAGACGGAAGTCGTCGAGGTAGCATCGGAACACAAGTGGACTCTTCGGTTCTCCACCACAGCAGCATCCAAATCCCAAAGCGACCGCAGCCTTCCATTGATTCTCTTAGGGATCGGAATCCTCCTGAGCTTTACCATTGGGTATATAGTCTGGTTGCTACAAATAAGCCACAAAAAGGCGCAGCAACTCCAAGAGAAAACGTCAGAGTTGCAGAAATCGGAGATCCGTTATCGCCGCCTGTTCGAATCCGCAAAGGACGGAATCCTGATTCTTGATGCGGAAACAGGAATGATTGTCGATGTGAATCCGTTCATGATGGAATTGACGGGCTATTCGCACGAAGAGTTTCTGGATAAGCATCTGTGGGATATCGGTCCACTCAAAGATGTCCTTGCCTCCAAAGTATCGTTCGAAGAGCTTCAGAGCCAGGATTACATCCGATACGAGGATTTGCCGCTTGAGACCCGCGACGGGCGAGTAATCCATGTTGAGTTCATCAGCAATATGTACAAGGTTGACAAGAGAAATGTGATCCAGTGCAACATCCGCGACATCACCGCACGAAAACTCGCCGAAGAAGCCCTCCAGAAGGCTTTGGACGATGTCCGGACCCTGCGTGGCATCCTTCCCATCTGCTCAAACTGCAAGAAAATCCTCGATGACAAGGGCCAATGGAGCCAGGTTGAAGTCTACGTCCGCGATCACACAGAAGCTGATTTCAGCCACGGCATATGCCCAGATTGCATGAAGGAACTGTATCCCGACTACGATCCGGATGATGATGACCCGCCGGAAAAGGAAGATGGCGCATAACGGCAGAGGAGGATGTGGCTACAGGAGGATCGGGCGTTCCCAAGTTTCCAGCAGCTGCCTCCGGATGAATCCCTCGTCCAGCCCGACCGCCCCGGCAAGCTCGCTGAGGTTCCTGAATTTTCCGCCCTCCATCGCCTCCATCCACGCGTGCGCCCTGGCGATAGCGACGGTGCGGGGTGTCCTGAACTGATCTGGCTGCTATAATCACTTCGATAATTAACATGCAAAATCCACCCTCCTTTCACACATAAGACTATTGAAGAAACAACCACTTACGCTTTAGAGGAGGTGATCCCATTGCATCCATTGAACCAAAAAGCCCGCGATACGCTGGACCAGATTACTGCGGCGTTCGACGATCCCGAACATTTGATCGATACGCTGACCCGCGCCGCCCTGATCCCAAACACCAGCCCGTGTATCAAGTGGTCCCCGGCGAATCGGTTTCTGGTGGCCCTGCATGGCACCTCTGACGCCCGAGGCTATCGCCAGTGGCAAGCGATGGACCGGCAGGTAAAGAAGGGCGCAAAGAGCTTCGGCATTATGGTCCCCAGGTACAAGACCATCGAGGAGGACGGTGAAGAGGATTCGGTTCTGATCGGTTTCCTGGCAGCGCCTGTTTTCCGGATCGAAGATACCGAGGGCGATCCTTTGCCGGAGACCGAGCCCAAGCAGATTCCCAAGCTGCAGGCCTTAGCCGACACCCTGGGCATCCCGGTCACCTACACCGGCGCGGTCAGTGACCGGGTTCTTGGCCTGTACCGGCACGATGAAAACCCCAATTCCGGAACGATCACTCTGTACACCCACGATCTGGCCACATTCTATCACGAAATTTCCCACGCGCTTCATCATCGGACCGGGAAACTAAGAAATAACAAGAATCCCAACAACCAAAGAAACAATGAGATCGTGGCGGAAATCTCCGCCGCTGTGCTGGTCCACTTGTTCGAAGGCGAGCAGGTCGGCCGGCAAGCCATCCAGTATGTACAATCCTACGAAGCCAAGAAATCCCATCTGATGAAGCTGCTACCCGAAATCATGCAAGTCCTCGACCTGGCCGTCAGCATCGGAGCAACAGACTACGACACCGACGCTGAACCTGAACTCTCCGCCTGCCAAGCCTGATCCCAAATCACAACCAAACCCGAAAGGAGGGCAGCAATGTCCGAACAACCGACCCATATCAGCGAAACGATTCCCGCCGAATTTAATCCTTCCAAATTCCAGGAAACATTGATGCGCCCCTTTGGCCCTGATTCCATCAAAACTCGCAAAGGGCACTTCGGCCAAGAGCTTTCCTACGTTGAAGGGCACGAGTACATTCGCCGTCTCCTGGAGAAGCCAGTCTACGTTCATAGAATTGTGCGCTATTTCATAAAGGCAATGACCTTCGTACCCGTTTTCGTAGACTCCGAGGGGAAGAAAGGCAGATCAGACGACTACAAGCCATTTTACTTCGCTGATGGCGAAAGAAACGCCGTTGCTTCTATTCTGAATAGCTCCTTGTTCTATTGGTTTTGGCGATCATTTAGCGATGGTTTCCATTGCGGATACAACGACGTTTACCTCTTTCCCTACAAGGAAATTAGAACCCCCCAATTGCCTGTAGCTCAAAACTTTTTGCTGTCGAAAAGAACTGCGACCATTTTCTGAGAGATTTGACGCGAGCACTCTACCAAATAACCCGTTTTGATGGCAGAAAAATGCTCAATGAACGCTGAGAAATGTTAAAATCAGGTTCGGATAGAGTTTTCGGTACACACGGCGCGTTTCAACGGGTCCTCCTGGACGGTTTTGTTTCCCAAACCAGGTCAGCGCAAAATATTTCAATTTTCGGTTTGGCGGAGGAAAAGGTTCCCCACGTTCCCAAATCTGGTGCACCCGGGAACCTTGGGAACCTCAAAGGCATTCACTGAAGTTTTTTCTTCGATAATCTCAACAAACAAACCGGAAATTAGGTTAATCGCCTTATTTGTCCAGCACCTGCCGCAATTTCTTAGCCAATGCCTGAAGTGAGTACGGCTTGCCGATAAAATTCAATTCAGCGTCAAGAATTCCATGACGCCCGATGATGTCCTCTGTGTATCCCGATGAAAAGAGCACCTTGATTTTCGGGTGAGTTCTTGCCATCCGGTCCGCGAGCTCTTTTCCGTTGATCCCCGGCATGATCACATCCGTCAGTAAAAGATGGATCGGCTTCTTGTACTGTTCCGCAACGATCAGGGCGTCTCCCCCGCTGTCCGCGTGCAATACTTTGTATCCAAGACGCGTCAGCACCTTGATCGCAAACTCTCGCACGATCTGCTCGTCTTCGACCAGAAGTATGGTTTCGGTTCCATTGGGCAATTCGGGTGATTCGAGTTTTCTTTTTATTTTTTCTGCTTTTTCCTGGACCTGGGGCAGATAGATTTTGAATGTTGTGCCCTGATTCTGCACTGAATAAACCTGGATGAGTCCACCGGCTTGTTTCACGATTCCGTAAATCGTCGCCAGCCCCAGCCCTGTGCCTTTGCCCTTTTCTTTTGTCGTGAAAAACGGTTCGAACAAGTGTGCCTTAGTTTCTTCCGAGATTCCTTGTCCCGTGTCGCTTACCGCGAGCATCACATACGCGCCGGCGCCCACAGAGGGATGGCTGCGCACATATTCATCAGTGCTCCGTGCCGGGACATTTTGAAGTTTTCCCGACGAAAGTTCGTCACCCAATAAAATCAGGGACTTAGGGATTTCCTGGTCAACAGGTTTCATGTTTTGTATTATAGGCGAGGGTTTGATTCGGGTGTGAAAAAATCGTTGCTGGAATTAGAAAGAGGCGTTCGACGATAAAATGGAAAATTACTGCGGTCATCAATCATACGATTATCGGCTGAAAGCTCTGGTTGCTCATTCCGGAAATCCGGCTCTATTTTCCGATCTTGAAATCCCACGCACGACATTGAGCACTTGGGTGAATCAAGGAGTTCGATCAGTTGTAAGCCATGAAGTTCTTGACTTGGATAATCTTGATTTACAGAAACGGCTTGTCGAACTGGAAAATGAAAATCATCAACTAAAGGCAAAGGTAGAATTGTTCTCAACGGCAAAGGAAGTAACCGGTTGGAGCCTTGATTTTTGCCGTTTCCCACATGAAGATATCAAAAAGAAAATACTCAACTTGATTGCAGTTGCCGCCATAATTATTCCTTTAATCGAATGCCTAAAAATACTCGGTCTATCAGCTTCTCGTTATTTTTCCTGGTGTCATCGCGAAGCCGGCTGCGATCTTGAAGATCATTCATGTTGTCCGCATACATTTCCATCCAAACTCACCTCGAGCGAAGTAAAAACAATCGGCGATATGGTCAGGGATAAAGATTATGCCCATTTTCCGATTCGAGCATTGGCGTTTTATGCGATGAGAATCGGATTGGTCGTTGCTTCACCGTCCACTTGGTATCGCCTGATCCGCGAAAAAGGATGGATTCGTCCGAGAAAGCGCTTGTATCCGGAGAAACCGAAAATTGGCATACGAGCGTCTTCTCCAAATGAAATCTGGCATATCGACACGACCATCCTGAAATTAGTTGACGGCACAAAGGGCTACATTCAAGCCTGCATCGATAATTTTTCCAGGTACGTATTGGCTTGGCGTATTTCGGCATCAATATCGGGGTTGGGCTGCCGTGAATTACTGTGCTCAGCATTGAAAAAGGCCCATGAAATGGGTGCTATAAACGTACCGGAAGTTTGGTGCGATAGCGGAATCGAAAACATCAACTCTGACGTGAATAAGCTGATTGAAAACAAATATATTACGAGGGTCATTGCTCAGATCGACATCGATTTTTCAAACTCCATCGTTGAAGCGTTTTTCAGAAGTTTTAAGCATGGATATCTTTTTCTCCAGGATTTGGCTTCTTATGCTTTTCTTGAAAAGCATGGTGATTTTTACATTCAGCAGCATAATGAAGTGATGCCCCACTCCGCATTTAAGGGTGCAACTCCTGAAGAAGTCTATCGAGGACAGTGGAACGAACTGATCGAAAAGGCGATCCCTTTGGAATTGGCAAACGCCAGGAAAAAAAGGATAGAATACCATCAAAATCTGGATCGCTGTTCGATATGCTCGAATTGAAAAATATGGAACCGGAGATCGGAGCACTTTTCGGAAAATTGTGTAAAAAAAGCGGAGAAAAGGTGTAAACCCACATTCCCCATATAAATCACAAAATAACTTTGACGTAAATATCCTAACATGCTATTATCGTTGCATTAATCAAGCATAAAAGGCGGCAAAAATGTCTCACCCGGAAAGTGAAAGCTTGAAGGTCGGTTTTGATGGCTGTTTGAAGCTCGAATTTCACGGCTCGAAGGTGACATCCGACGCGGGATTGTTGGCATACCGAGACTTGGACGAGACGTTGGGATTGTTCGACTCATCGCCAACGGTTTTTCACGATCCGCGCACCGGAAGAAACATCCAGCACGACATACCGTCTCTTTTACGACAATCCATATACAGCCGTCTCGCCGGGTACGAGGATGTCAACGACGCCCAACGCCTGTCGGTTGATCCGGCGATGCGATCCGTCACCGGGAAGAAAGTCGAGAGAAACGCCGCGAGCCCCAACACGGTCGGACGGTTTGAAACGGAGATGCTGGCCCGTACTGAAAACCTCGACGGTCTGACGGACCTGAGCGGCCAATGGGTAACGCGGGCGATGCGCAAAACGACCCATAAGCGGATCATCATTGACATGGATAGCTCGGAAAGTCCGGTACATGGCGAGCAGGAGGGATCATCCTACAATGGGCATTTCGGCTGCAACTGTTACCACCCCCTGTTTTGCTTCAACCAATTCGGAGATTGCGAAGGAGCGATGCTGCGCCCCGGCAACGTGCATAGTGCGGACCGATGGAAAGAATTGCTGGACCCTATCGTCAAGCGGTATAAAAACAATAATGTGCGGAAGTACTTTCGGGGCGATGCCGCGTTCGCCAAGCCGGAGATTTACGAGTACCTGGAGTATCATGGCTATCTTTACGCAATCCGACTTCCCACCAATGATGTTTTGCAGGATCGGATCAGATTTCTTCTGACCCGCCTTGTTGGAAGGCCGCCGAAGAAACCGATCGTTTGGCATCACGACTTCATGTATCAGGCAGCTAGTTGGAACCGGCCCCGTCGGGTGGTTGCAAAGATCGAATGGCACGAGGGCGAGTTATTTGCGAAAGTCGGATTCATCGTGACCAACATGAGCGCGAGAAACGAGGGCGTTATCCATTTCTACAACGGACGCGGCACGGCCGAGCAATGGATCAAGGAGGGGAAATACGCCTTGAACTGGACGCGGCTGTCCTGCAAGCGATTTGTCTCGAACCAAGTGCGGCTTGCGCTGTTCGTGCTGGCCTACAACTTGGGAAACTTTCTGCGGCGATTGGCTCTTCCTACGAAGGTCAAGCACTGGTCCCTTCGGAGCCTGCTGGTGAAGCTGATCAAGATCGGGGCGAAAGTCGTGCGAAGCAGTCGTTACACGACTTTCCAAATGGCGGAGGTGGCAGTCTCCAAGGATGTCTTCGCGGAGATTCTAGCGCGGATTAGTCGATTGCGATCGTAATGCTGCACCGTGTAGTTTCCAATGGAATCCTGCAAAGCCGATGGATAGGTTTGCCCAAAAGTGGAATTTGAAGGGGAAAACGTTTGATTTCAACGCGCGAGAGGCGTACGATTAGCCATTGCAACGAGGATTTTGGCGATCAGGAAGTTGAAGGGTGGCTTTTACCGGGCATGGTGCCTGAAGAGCCAGCTTGGGAATTTGAAATGGGGAATACCGGCTTGTACTCAGCAAAAGAAAGAGGAAGGAACCGAGTGGTTCTTTGGGGGACATAAATGTCGGAAAGTGGCCTCGGGATGGGCGAAAATATTGGAACTGGCGGGCAAGTATCTTCCCCGTCCTCGAAATATCTGAAAGAGTCGGTGAACTTAAGGCGCTACGTGATCCTACTCGGGGCACTGTGGTCAGCGGCCATCCTCATTGTGTTTTGCTGGCACCTCTGGGAAGTGTATGGGAATACTCTGAAAGCGGCGCGTATACAGGCTGGGGACTCATTTGAAAAAGATCTGGTCTATCGACGCTGGGCTGCCGAGCACGGGGGCGTCTATGTGCCTCCGACTAAAGAGACTCCACCCAATCCGTATTTGTCTCACATCAAGAATCGCGACGTAACGACCACATCTGGACAAGAACTGACGCTGATTAATCCGGCCTATATGACCCGCCAGGTGCATGAACTGGGACGCCAGCAATACGGCCATCAGGATCACATCACCAGCCTCAACCCGATTCGTCCGGAAAATGCGCCGGACGCCTGGGAGGTCGAAGCGCTTAAATCGTTCGAGGGCGGTGAAAAAGAAGTGACCGAATTGGCAAAGATTGGTGACAAGGAATACATGCGCCTGATGCGCCCAATGGTTACCGAGGAAAGCTGCCTGAAGTGCCACGCAGCCCAAGGCTACAAAGTGGGCGATATACGGGGCGGGATCAGCGTGTCAGTTCCTATGGCGCCTTTACGGGCTGTCATGAATCGCAACATTGCAGTTGTGACGCTGGGCTATGCCGTGGTGTGGGTGTTGGGTCTATGCGGTCTGGGGCTCGGCGCTTCGCGCATGGGGCAGCGTCTTCGCGAAAATGAACGGGGAGTGCTGGCACTACAGGAAAGCGAAGAAAAGTACCGCTCTCTGTTTGAAAACATGCTCAATGGTTTTGCGTTTCATAAGATCGTCGTCAATGAAAAGGGCGCACCCGTCGATTATGTGTTTCTGAATGCCAACGATGCCTTTGAAATTTTGACTGGCCTGAAACGGGAGAACCTGATTGGAAAGCGAGTAACCCAAGTTCTTCCCGGAATTGAAAATGAAACGGCGGACTGGATCGAAAAGTACGGAAAAGTGGCTCTGGGAGGCGAGGAAATCCGGTTTGAGTCCTATTCAGAACCACTTGATAAATGGTACTCGATCTATGCTTACAGCCCCCTCTCGAATCATTTCGTCACAATTTTCGAGGATATCACCGACCGTAAGCGGGCTGAGGAAGCCTTGCAAAAGGCCCTGGACGATGTTCGGACTCTACGTGGCATTCTTCCCATTTGCTCAAACTGCAAGAAAATCCTCGACGACAAGGGGCAATGGAACCAGATGGAAATCTATGTCCACGAGCACACCGAGGCTGATTTCACCCATGGCATCTGCCCGGAGTGCATGAAAGAACTGTATCCCGATTTCGATCTGGACGATGATGGCACGCCGGAGAAGGAAGATGGATTATAACGGCAGAGGAGAATGCGGCTGCCAGGGAATCGGGTGTTCCCACATATCCAATAATTGCCTCCTCACATACCCCTCATCCACCCCGACGGCCTGGGCGAGTTGGGTCAGAGATTGGAATTTGCCTCCCTCCATCGCCTCCATCCAGGCGTGTGCCCTGGCGATGGCGACGGCGCGGGGGTCCGGTGGTGGGTTGTCCGGAAACACCGGGCTCGTACCATCCGGCAGGATGATCTGCTTGCGGCCCCCGTACTGGCGGGTGGAGAAGGGGGTGGAAAGAGTCAGCGTTTCGCCGGGGGAAATATCCGGTGACCCCGTCACTTCCCCGGCCAGTGACGCGATGCCACGGTCGTGGAAAGTGATTTCCAGATGGTCGTCCCAGACGACCGCTTCCCTGACAACCAGCCCGACGATCCGCGCCTGCTCGCCGGGATATAGCTCGTCCCACAGGGCCTCGAAGTCGCGGAGCCGGTCGATGACCTCGGCGTCGGTGATGGGAGCGGTAGCCTCATCGGTTGGATCAATATCCACCGCCTCCCTCGCTACCCTGCATACCCGCCCCACGATTTCCGGCGCCTGGAGAACTCGCCGGACCTGCTGGACGACCAGCGCCTCAATGTCGCCCGCGGGCAGCGTCCGCACGGGGCATGCGTCGTAACCCGATTTCCGCGCCTGGAGACACAGGTAGTACCGGTACGTCTTCCCGTTTTTCCTGGCGAATGTCGCGCCCATGGACGTATCGCAGTGGCCGCATTTTAGAATGCCCTTGAGCATGGCGGGCGTTTTGGTGCGGGGGTTAGAGGCTCCAGACTGGGTGTTTGAAGCCAGCATTTTTTTCACAGCATCCCAGGTGGCCCGAGGAATGATGGCGATATGCTCACCGGGGTAGACCTCGCCCTTGTGCGGAATGTCGCCGAGGTAATGAACGTTATTGAGCACCCGATATACCTGGGATTTGTTCCAGGGCTTGCCGGGTATTTCGCGCCCGGATTTCGTGACCCACTCCTTGGTTGTGTGGCCGTCGCGATTCAGTTCCCTGGCCAGTTCGGTCGCAGACCCCAGAGCCAGGTATCGCTTGAAGATGCGCCGCACCAGCCTAGCCTCAGTTTCGCTGACGACCAGCTTTTTAGCATCCCGATCAACGTCATACCCCAGCGGCGGCACACCCCCGAGATACATACCGCGCCTTTTCATGGCGGCGACTTTGTCACGGATGCGCTCGCTGGCGATCTCCCGCTCGAACTGGGCAAAACTGAGAAGCAGATTAAGCGTGAGCTTGCCCATGGATGTGTTCGTATTGAAGCTCTGGGTAACGCTTACGAAGGAAATGCCTTGGTTGTCAAAAAGCTCGATCATCCTGGAAAAATCCAGGAGGCTGCGGCTAAGACGGTCGACCTTGTAGACGACGACCATGTCGAATCGCCCGGCCTGGGCATCGTCCAGCAAACGTCGGAGCGCGGGCCGCTCCATTGTTCCTCCGCTGAATCCCCCGTCATCGTAGCGGTCCGGCATCTCCCTCCACCCCTCGTGCCGCTGGCTCGCGATGTAGGATTCGCAGGACTCGCGCTGGGCGTCGAGGCTGTTGAATTCCTGGTCGAGGCCCTCCTCGGTGCTTTTCCGGGTGTAGATGGCGCAGCGGATTGTCGTGGGTTTGCTGGGACCGCCATTACCACCGTTGTTGCCCTTGCCGTTGCCGTTTCCGCGCCCCATCACTTGTCCCCATTGTCGCGCAGCCCGAAAAAGAGCGGCCCGTTCCACTTGGTGCCAGTGATGTGCCGAGCGACCGCCGACAGCGACTTGAATCTTCTCCCTCGGTAATCGAATCCGCCGTCCAGCACCATCACCTCGTGGCGCTCATTGTTCCATTCGCGGATCAGCATGGTGCCGGGGAGAAGCTGATCGGGGTTCGCGGTTCGAACCTTTCGCCCGAGTTCGTCATAGCCTGCATCTTTGAGAACCTGCTTCATGCGCACCTTCGTTTCCTCGGAAATGCCGCCCCAGGTGAGTTCCTGAATTCGGAACGCCAGCCTCTTGCGCATCATGACCTTGCCGTATCCCGGCGGCTCCGTGCCGCATAGCTCCCGCCACTTGTCCCGCAGCTGGTCCAGGTCCATGGACTGCAGGGCCGCGATTCGGCGCAGCACCGTGGGGTCGTTGTAATTGGGGGACGCCTGGGCTCTTGTGAGGCTCGCCTTTGTCGCCGCCCCATTTTCCGCGCTCGCTTTCATTTTCCCACTCCTTTCTCCAGTGGTTCGACGGCCTTAACAGGGCTTCGGGGCGCTAAAAGATCAAGGCCATTCTCCGAGGGCCCGGCACTTTTATTCCGCCGAATTTCACATCGCCGGGCGGCCTCCTTGCGGTGCAGGCGCCGGATGCCCTCGGCCAGAATTTCGGCAATGAGGTCGAGGGCGTCGTGTGGTATTGTGCTCGCCATTGGCATTGCTCCTTCTGCCTCACGGCGACCTCCTTTCAACGCGGTCAATCCACCGTCGAGCGCGGATGCTTATTGGGGGATATA
>JAAYVF010000128.1 GCA_012517325.1 Myxococcales bacterium
GCCTGGCATGAGGAACTGGTCGACGTCCCGGAACACACGACTCCACTAAAATATATTCTGGATTACGACTCGCAAAATCGTCCCGGCGTGGCCGTGCACACCAACGAGGGCGCCATCGATTTCTATTGGCGAAACAAATAAGCGATCTACCGAAAAATCGCTAAATCCAATTGGAATCGGCCTCATTGCGCGGATATTTCCTTGCGCATCTACACCGACGGCCGGAAGGGCGGCATCGGCGCCATCGGCTCGGGCAAGCCCACATTGCAAATCGGCGGCGCGTGGTACATTTATAGCTAACAACGCGAACGGGGAGGTGGCGATGAGCCGCAGTGACAGTTGGCGAAACCAGATACCCGAGGAAAGCCTGCTGGACAAGATCGATCGCGGGCGCTCGGGCGGCGTGCCCAAGCCCAAGCAGGGCGCCTTCGAGGAAGGCGTAAAGATCCGCCTGCACGAGGCCAAGCCCGGCGATTACGTGCGGCAGGTGCTGTCGGGCGCGAACAACCTGGGGCCCTTGCTCCGCGTCGTCGATCCGAAGGCGGGGCTGCTCGAATCGCGCGACGGCCGGCAGACCCGCATCGCGCCCAAAAGCCAGGTGATGAAGCAAATCTGACGATCGGCGGCCGGCGCCGCGACGCCGCGGGAGAGCCTTGCTCTCCGGGCGGTTTTTCTTTTGGCGGGCCGCGGGGAGCGGACACACACATGAAACGCGGAACGCGATGGTTTTTTCTGCCCGCCGGGTTGGCGCTCCTGCTTTTTATCGCGGGCTGCGCGGGGGTCGACTACTACCGCGAAATTCGCTTCGACGCCTCCCAACGCCTGCTCGGCGAGCAGCCGCTGGCGGCGAAAGAGGCGCGCTACCTGCCGTGCTACGAATTGCAGAAAACCGAAAATCTCCTGACCTACCGGTATCTCGAACGCGGCCAGCCCGCCGACGCGGACGCGTTGTTCGGCGTGGCGCGGATTCGTCTGCACGAGGAAGCGGGCCGCGAAATCTGCTCGTTCGCCAACCGGCTGGGCGGCCCGGTCGCCAGCGCCGGCGGCGTCTTCCGCATCGTGCTGGAGCGCAACGAACGCGGGCAGGTCGTCGCGCAACACAATCGCAATCACCTCGACCGGCCGATCGAGGACGAAACGGGCGTCGCCGAGTACCGGTTCACGCTCGACGCGGCGGGCCGCATCGCCGACGCCGCGTTTTTCGATCGCCAGGGCAAGCCGGCGACGAACCGTGACGGCGTCGCGTCCGTCGGCCGGCGCTACGACGCGGCGGGCCGGCTGATCCGGACGATCTATCGCGACGGCGAGGGCAAGCCGGCACTCGATAAAAACGGCGTCGCGGGCGTCTGGTGGGAATACGATTCCGCCGGGCGGCCCGCATCGCAACTGTCATACGGCCTCGACGAGCGCCCGGCGGTTTCGTCGCGAACGGGCTACGCCCAGATCAAATACCAATACGACGCGGACGGGCGGGAAACCGAGCGGCGCTACCTCGACGCCACGGGCGCGCCCGTGCTCGCGCGGGGAAAATTTCCGGCGGTCGTCCGCCGGTGGTACGAAAAAAACGGCCTGCCGCGGATCGAGCGCTATTTCGACGCCGCCGACCGGCCGCTGGCCGATCCGGTCAAAGGCGTCGCGGAAGTCCATTGGGTCTACGATGAAAACGGTTGGCGGACCGCCGAACGCTACTTCGACGCGCAGGGGCAGCCCGCCGTGAGCGCCGAGAACGGGGCCGCCGAAATCCGCTGGACCTTCGATCACCAGGGACGGCCGGTTCGCGGGGCGTTTTTCGACGCCGCGGGCCAGCCGGTGACGGGCGCGAAGGATCCGGTCGCCGCGATCGAATGGCGTTACGATCTCCACGGCAACGTGATCGAGGAGCGTTACCTGGATGTCGCCGGCCAGCCGATGGAAAATCCGAAAAACGACATCGCCGCGATTCAGTATCGCTACGATCGCCGCGGTTATTGCACCGAGATCAGCACACACGGCCCGGGCGGCGAACTCAAACCGTGGATGAACCTTCGGTTCGCCCGCACTGTCTATACCTACGACGAGTTCGGCAACGAGGTCGAGCGGATGCTGCTGGATTCCGCGGGCCGGCTCGCGGATCATCCGGTTTTCGGCTATGCCGTGCGCCGGCGACACTTCGACGCCCAGGGATATCTCGCGCGCACCGTGTATCTCGACCAGGCGGGCCGTCTCGTGCGCGAGGAATAGTCCATGTTCAGGCGATTGCCGTTTTTCTTCGTCTTATTCTGCCTGCTCGGGGCCGGATTGGTTGCGGCCGCCGACGAAAACTGCTTCGATCACGAGCGCTGGCGGCAAGCCGTCCGCGACGGGGATTTCGAGACCGCGCTCGACACCCTGGAAAAGGGAGTCGGCGAGTGCGTTTGCGAAACGGAAACCAACTCCTGCCTGCCGTTTCCCGGCTCCGGCAAACTGCTGGCGCCCGCCTGGCTGCGCGATATCACCGAACGACTGGCCGATTGGCAAAAAACCGTCCAAAAATCCTGCGGTTCGCTTGAGGAAAGCGACAAGGAAAAAGAGCGGGCCAAGTGGAAGTGCTACCAGGATCAGGCCCGCTCGTTTTCCGACGGCCTGACCGGCGAGGCCGACGGTCGCCTGGTTTCCTCCCTGCCGCTGGAGATGGCGGATAAGTGGTCGCACCACCTGGACCGGCCGGCCCAGGGCGGCAAGGCCAACGACCAGGCGCCGCCGGCGAAAAACTACAGCAATGAGGCCCAGGAAATCGGGCGGCGCATCTGCCTGCTCGACACGCGGTTGCAGGAAACCCAGGAAATTCTGGGCCGCGTCAAGCGTCGCGGGTCGATGACCGCCGCCGAAAACCAACGGCGCGCCGAGGAACTCGAAAAGGTCGTCAAGGAATTGAACGGATCGTTGCTCGAGCTGCGCACCAAATTCCAGCGCCTCACCGGTGAGGTATTCAACCCCTATTCGTTCTGCGGGCCGAAAACCGACGAATAACCCTTTTTTCCGCTTTCGAAATGATGCTAAGTACGCTACTCCATAAATACAAAGGCGAATTTTTCCGGGGAGCCCGGGTGTCCTCACCCGCCCTGATAAAAGCGGTGTGAATACGGATGGAGATGCTCTCGTCCATACATCGCATTTAAGCCTCTTGCACAAATCGGCTCGCCATTGTTTCATCAAAATTCTCTTTATCCCATCCGCATTTAGCGCAAACACGAAGTAATGGAGTTGTTTTGTGTTTAAATAAAAATGAATTATAAAAAACTTTTTTCTTGACAAATTAGGAGGGGGACTCCCCACCAGTTGTCAATAGGATACGGCGGCGGAGAAAAAAGACTTTTGGGGGTCTTTTTTCTCAGGCCGCCGGGGTTTGCTGGTTGTTCCGCCGGTAACCGGGATCAAAGAGTTCTCCTTTGCGCAACAGCGTGCAGGTGACGTACAAAAGATGATCGCCGATACCCCGCAATGTCCGACCGTGAGTGTGACCGCGCTGGCGCAAGGCCGCATAGCGCGAGCGGCAAGCGGGGTCGTGCTGGCAGGCGACGCGGGCCCAGTGATAGAGCGCTTCGCGCAATCGCGGGTGGCAGGCCATGCGGCGGACGACCACGCGCCGTTTGCCACTTTGTTTCGTGATCGGCGCGACGCCACACAAGGCGCGCAAGGTGTGGTAGTCTCGTTGGACGAGAGGCTGCGAGGCCTCCGAGAGCAGCGTGGCGAGGACCACTCTTCCCACTCCCGGCAAGGAACGGAGGATGGTCGCGTCGCGCTGCTTGTCATTGGGCGCCGGTGTCGTCACGTCGGGCAGCAAATCGTCCAAGCGGCGTTCCGCCTCCGCGATCTGGCGGAGAATCAGGCGCAGGCGAGGCAACAGCAGTTGAAGGTACGCTTGTGCGGCTTCCGCGGTGCCGGGCGCGACGACGACGGGGCGCTGCCTGAGGCACGCCAACACCTCGACCGGCGAGAGGCGACGAATGCGGTGGGCCTGCAAAATGGCGCGGACCGTCGCGACCCGCACGCGCCGCGCGGCTTGCGGGGTCGGTACCCGTTGCCAGAGGTCCAAGAACCACGGTTCGGCGAGGTTGTTGGTCAGTTCCGCCGCCTGAGGAAAGTACCGTCGCAGCTGTTCGCGAAAGCGATTGGTCAACCGCGTTCGCTCTTGCTTCAACTCGTCGGTCAAGCGACTCCACTCGCGCAACTCGATGACGTCGGGCGGTTCGACCTGCAGACGCCGGAAACGCGGCTGGTCGGTACGCAAGGAGTCGGCCAACACGCGCGCATCCAACCGGTCGTCCTTCGCCCCGGCCACCGAGAAGCGATCGCGAAAGCGATCCAGTTGTTTGGGATTGATCGAGAAGACGGAGAAGCCGCGCTCCAGCAGCGTCTCCACCACCGCGCCGCGCGGAACCTCGATGGCCACCCAGATCGCCGACGGGGAGCCCGCGGCCCACGCGGTCAGTTGGTCGGCCAGCAAGCTCAAGCCGTCGCCGTTGTGGGGCACGGATCGCTCCCAAAGAACGGCGCCCTGAGCATCTAACGCACAAACCTGGTGGGCCTCCGTGGCCCAATCGATACCGACGTACCCGAATACTCTTTCCATCGCACCCCCTCCTGCTGTTGGTTACGGTCCGGCTGCCGCGAGGCTTCGCCTCCCCTGTACTGGTGCTCGACGGCGCAACTCCCCACTGGGCATGCATCGCGGCCACTCGTTGGGGCACGGGTCCCCCCCAGGCCCTCGAAGGAGCAGGGGGTGTATGGTCGCTCCCAACGAGTCGCCGAACTTGACTACCTATCTACCAAATGTTTGAAGGATCCATACCGGCGGGAAAGGTACAGGGGGTATCTTCCTATTCGCCTTCCGGATTTACAACGTGTCTGGATGCACGAAGCGAAGGCGCTTGGAGAGCGCTCATGCCCAATTGGTACGTCGATCCCGACCAGGCCGACGATTCCGGCACCGGCGAAAGCTGGGCCACCGCGAAAAAACATCTCAACGCCATGATCCAGGCGCTGACCTATCCGCTGGCCGGTATGCCCGACACGCAATTAGGAATTGATCTATGGGCCGACATCTCCACCAGGTCTGACGGAGAAAGATACTCCGATTGATCTTGACTTTGGCAAAGTAAAGTAGTGTTATTTATCCATGTGCTGAGGAATGATCGAAACCTCGGTTGTGAGAAATTCCGACGGTGGTCGA
>JAAYVF010000129.1 GCA_012517325.1 Myxococcales bacterium
CTATCCGTCGACGGCACGGTGACCGACTGCGCCTCGATCGACTTTATCTGGACCGACTCCGAATTGGCCGCTTACCGGCTGATCGGCTTCAGCGACGACGGTTACGGGGGCGATGGGATGTTCGACAACGTCACCATGATCCACTGATCCGTCACGACTCCAGGCAGCGCCGGGCCGCGGGTGAAATCCCGCGGCCTTTTCAAATAACGGCGGCCGGGGAAAACATTGCCTTACCTGTTGCCGATTTTTATGGTATGATTTGTTTCATATTCATTATCGAAGATACGCGAGTTGGGTGTACCACCGGTTTAAAAGTCTTAATGAGCAATAACGCGGGAGGAGAGAATGAACCGGATCACTTGGCGGTTGGTGGCGATTTTATTGGCTTTGGTAGGACTCTTCGTCATGGGCTGCGGCAACGGCGATGACGATGACAACGACGACAACGACAACGATAACGACAACGATCAAGCCGACGATGATGCCGCCGACGACGATGCCGCCGACGACGACAGCGCCGAATGTCCCGACGCCGACGGCGACGGCTTCACCGACGCGACCTGCGGCGGCGAGGATTGCAACGACGCCGACGACACGATTTATCCCGGCGCCGAGGATGTCTGCGGCGACAGCATCGACCAGGATTGCGACGACGTCGCCGACGACGGCTGCCTGAGCTGGGAAGTCGAAGCCGTCACCGATCCGGGGTTCACCTGCACCGACAGCGCCAACGCCTGGATCAAATGCTACTCGATCGCCTTCACGCCCGACGGCGACCCGGTGGTCGCGGTCTATGACGAAACCAACTTCGACCTGCAGGTCGGCATCCGGTCGGCCAAGGGCGAATGGTTCCTGGAAACCGTCGATTCCGACGGCGAGGTCGGCCGCGATCCGTCGATCGACGTCGATTCCACCGGCCGGATCGGCGTGGCTTATTACACCAACGACACCACCGAAATCCGCGTCGCGATGAAAAGCCCGGGCGGCAACTGGAAGATTTCCTCGCTGGGCTCCGTCGGCGGCTTCATGGACATCGGCGGCAAGCCGTACCTGCGCTTCAACAGCAACGACATGGCGCAGGTGGCCGGCTACAAGTTCCTGACCGGCGAAGTCGATTACTGGCAGGAAACGGCAGCCGGCGGCTGGGAAAAGAAACGGCCCTTCCAGCAATCGGCCTACGGTTACGGCCCGGTCTTCGACCTCGACAGCCAGGACCACCCAGGGCTCGTCTGGCAGAATGAAGAAGATGACTACGCGACCCGGGCGTTCTACTTCGGCTATTGGAACCTGGAAACCGAGGGCGGCCAGGTCTCGACGATTTACTCGGGACCCGATCCTTCCGGCACCCCTTATCATTCGTTCGCCTTCGACGGCGCCGACACGCCCCACGCTTTTTACGCGCTGGGTCTGCCGATGCAGATCAGCATGGCCACTTACGTGGACAGCACCTGGCAGAAATCGAAGGTGCCCGACGACAGCTCGCAGCTCACCGGCCCGGTGGAAGCGCGGCGCGATCCGGACGGCAACCTCTGGATTTCCTACGGTTCGGATTACCCGTTGACGCCCCGCTTGGGACACCTCGTGGGCGACACCTGGTCGTTCATCGACGTGCTGGACAACACGGCCAGCCAATACGGCAAGAAGCCGTCGTTCAACCTGGACGCGGATGGCTTGCCCGGCGTGGTTTATTACTACCAGCCCGACATCATGAACGGTCAATTGATGTACGCGCGGATGACGGGAATTCCCGAGGTCGACTGACCGCGGGTCAAAGCAAGCGGATCAACTCGGCCAGGTCGTCCACCAACCGGTCGGCCTGGCCGAGGTCTTCATCGGACAAATAGCTGCGCACTCCCACCACGTAGCAACCGGCCGTTTTCGCGCTTTCAATGCCATAGGGAGCGTTTTCCACGGCGAGGCATTGCCAGCCCTGCAGGCCGAGCAGGCGGGCGGCGGTCATGTACGGTTCGGGATTGGGCTTGCCGTGCAGCACGTCGTCGCCGCAAATCGTGGCCGCCAGATAAGGCCGCAGCTCGGCCGGAAAAATCCGCTCCCATTCGGCGCGGCTCGTGCCGGTGACCAGGGCGATCTTCAGTTGGCGATCCTGGCAGGCGCGCAGCAGATCCGCGGCGTGCGGAAACGCTTTCATCCCGCGGGATAGTTGCGCGAGGTAACGCTGTTTGGTATCCAGCAGGGTCTGGACGCGGGCCTTGGTGAGCATCATCCCGGCGGCCTTGATGAAATCGCGCGCGGAAATCTCGCCTTTTTCGCCCTCGCGCCGATAGATCTCGCGCTCGTCGATTTCCAGCCCCAGCGCGGCGCCGGCCCGGACCCACGCGTCGACGTGCGCGCTCATGGTGTCGAGCAGCACACCGTCCATATCCACCAGAATGCCTTGAAAATCGCCGGCCAATCCCATGATGTCCGCGCCGTTCCCCGCGGCCGCCCGCCGCTTGTTGGGCCCGCCAGCCGGGCCGTCCCTACCGGTCGCTTTTACGCCGCGATGTCGTCGTCGGTCGCGTCATCGTCCGCGGCGTCGTCATCGGCCGTATCGTCGTCCGCCGTGCCGTTTGCCGGTTGAACCTCCCGCTCGGTGCGGCAATCGACCGTGGAGGGCGAGCAGCTCTCGCCCAGGTAGAAAATCTGATTGTAGAGGTGACCGCTGACCGCGGCGTTGTCCGGATCGACGTTCAGATGGTAGTCGATCGTCTGCACCATCAGGCAACTGGCGTCGCCGATCTTCGTTTTCTCGATGCTGAAATTCACGATGGCGGTGCCGTAAACCTCGCCCTTGAAGAGCAGGTTCTTTTCCGAACCGACGCCCTCTTCCTGCCAATAGACGCTGGCGGTCGACAGGTCTTCGGACTGTTCGATCTGCAAAAACCAACTGTCCTCGCTCAAATCGCTTTCCGGGCAGTCGTCGTAGGTCGTCTTCACGATCACCTGGTACAGACCGGCGACATCGCCGCCGTAGCTGGTCTCGTCGTCGTTGTCGTCATCATCGTCTCCGGCGCAGGAAACGATCCAACCAAGGCCGCAGATCGCGCCTAAAACAACCGCCAACCCCAAATAAAACCGGGGATCTTTCATGGTTCTCTCCTTTTCCCTTGCTGGAGCCGATAATACCGCAAACCGAAAAACCCTTTATACTCGAATCAGTAACTTGGCTTTCATATAAGTTGGTTGAAGTTTACTTACCCAAATTTGGAGATGTCAAGATAAAAGCAAACGCCTGTTGCATTTTCTTAAATTCCGTTTCGCTTGCAAAGCAGGACACCTCGCGGTAAAAACGTTCAACTTGACCTTGATTCTCGTTCGAGGGGAGCCCTACGTCCGTGAAGCGTCTGAATCTTGAGACCAAAGTGGGCATCTTTTTCGTCGTCTGCTTTGTGCTCATTGCCGTCATCAGCTTGAAGCTGGGCAATTATCAGATCGGCGAGGAAACCGGCTACACCCTCAGCGCCGTTTTCGACACCGCCGCCGGCATCAACGATGAAACCCCTGTGCTTCTGGCGGGTTTACGCATCGGCTCGGTGACGGACATGAAGCTCGAGAAAGGCCGGGCGCGAGTTTATTTCAAGGTCAAACCGGATGCGAAAATCCCGTCCGACAGCCAGATCATGGTGCAATCGCGGGGGTTTCTCGGCGCCCGCTACCTGGAAATCACCCCCGGAAAAAGCGAAACCTCGCTGAAAGATCAGGAAGAACTGGTCAATTCCACCATGGCCGGCGAACTTTCCGCGCTCTCGTCGAAAGCCGGCGACATCGCCGACGACCTGAAGGCGATCACCGCGAACCTGCGCCGCGTGCTCGGCGGCGAGGAAGGCGAGGAAGGCATCCGCGACATCTTTCTCAATCTGCAGGACATCACCACGCGGCTTTCCGGAACCCTCGAGGACAACCAGGCGCGGATGAATCAGATCGCCGCGAACATCGAAAAAGTCACCGGCAATATCGCGGCGATGAGCGCCGAGAACCGGCAGGCCGTCCGCGACGCGTTGAGCGTCATGCCCGCCATCGCCAACAACCTGCGCGTCATCAGCCAGAACATCGCCGCCGTCACCAACGACAATAACGAGGAACTCAACAAGGCGGTCAAGGAACTGGCCTCCTCCTCCGAAAAGCTCAACGAGGCGTTGACGCACATCGCCTCCATCACCGGCAAGATCGACGAGGGCCAGGGCACGATCGGCCAACTGGTCAACGACACCGAGACCATCGACGAACTGTCCGACACCCTGGAATCGGTCAACGAGTTCGTCGGCCGCATCCGGCGCATCCAGACGCAGGTCGGCTACCGCGGCGAGTATTACCCGAGCGACGGCAACGTGAAGTCGTTCATCTCGTTGCGCCTGCAGCCGCGCCTCGACAAGTGGTACGAGATCGCCCTGGTCGACGATCCCTTCGGTCGCTCGGTTTCCTCCCGGACCGTGACCAAAACCACCTACGACGCCGACAGCTCGCTGGAACGCCACGAAAAGAAAATCGAGGAAAAAACCGTCACCACCGACACCTTCAAATTCAGCGCCCAGATGGCCAAGCGCTGGTACTTCTTCGTGGCGCGCGGCGGCTTGATCGAGTCGCACGCCGGCGTCGGCACCGACCTGAAATTTTTCGAC
Source organism: Myxococcales bacterium (assembly GCA_012517325.1). Taxonomy (NCBI): domain Bacteria; kingdom Pseudomonadati; phylum Myxococcota; class Myxococcia; order Myxococcales; species Myxococcales bacterium. Next base: position 4,620 of record JAAYVF010000129.1, read on the forward strand.
GACCACCTGATGATCTCGCTCGAGTGCTCCGATTTCGCCAACGAGGACAACCCACGGCTCAAGGCCAGCATGGACTTCCTGTTTCTCGACCACTTCTTCGTGACCGGCGGCCTGGACGACATCGTCCACCAATCGGTGCTCGACGGTTACGCCGACCCGCGGTGGTTTTTCGGTGGCGGCATCTCCTTCACCGACGAGGACATCTCCGCCCTCTTCAGCAAGCTGCCGATCCCCACGAACTAGCGCCGCCGGCTATTTCGGCAACTAAATTTCACCCCGGCGGACGGCGTCCGGCTCCCTGGATTTTCTCCGCGTACCTCGTTAAGATGCCGTGTTCGCGACAAATAAAAACGACAGAACTTCATCCCCCTGGGATCGAGGAAAGCAATGGCACGAAAGGGATCGAACAAGGGCGCCGAGAATCCGCCCAAAAAAGCGGAAGGGATTCCGGAAACCGCTCCCGAGAAACAAGGGAAAAACGGCAAGGCCGCCCGGAAACCGGGCGAAAAGGAAGCCGCCACCAAGAAACCCAAACGCGGCATCGCCGCGACGACCGAATTGCCGAGCCTGGTCGTACCCGGAACCGTCTGGCTTGTGCTGCTGTTGTTGGGGTACCTGCTGGCCAGTTACGACCATTACCTGTTCAAGGTCGAGCTCGACTCGTCGCTGGAAATCGTCGTCGGCCTGGCGACGTTGTTGCTGTTCGTCGGCGGCCCGATCTACCGCAATTACCGCCAGCTCACCCGGCCCGTCGCCAAGGGCATCATCCTGGGCGGCGGTGCGCTGACGATTCTGATCTGCGCCGCGAGTGTTTATTTCGCGGCGAATTTCGGCGAGCCGATCGGCTCGGGCATCATCGCGGCCGGCGCGACGGACAGCAAGAAAGTCGAGATTCAATTGCCGGGCACCCATTACCGGCTGTTCCTGCGCGGCCATTTCCCGGAAATCGACAAGAAGCAGAAGGAAATGGAGGAAGCGGCCAACAAGGGGAAAAAAGGCGCGGATAAAATGCTCGGCAGCTACAAGCTGTCGGGCGCGTACGCCCTCCAGTTGCGCTCGGCCGACGGCCAATCGATCATCGACAACTACAACGGCAAGTTCGAACAGGAACGTTCGATGCGCCGGTTGAGCAAGCGCGGCCGCGGCTACCTGGAAGTCATGCGCACCATGACCCTCAACGATCTGGACGTCAAACACCCCGGCACCTACACCCTGCAGGTAGTTTCCCTGGGCGAAAACCTCGAACAAAAGCTCGAATACGCGATCTACCGCGACCGCCAATATCCCTGGACCCTGGCCGTCATCGGCCTGGTGGTCGTCTTCTGGTTCGGCCTGGTCGATCTGCTGATCAAACCGCTGCGGGTCGATTCGTACTTCGCGGCGTGCGCCGGCTTCTCGTTCGGCTTCATCGCCTATTTCAATTCGACAACGATCCCCAATTCGCTGTTTTCCACCCTGGGCGTGAGCCTGATCATCGGCGGCTTCATCGGGGCGGGCACGGCGTATCTCGTTTTCCTGGCCGCGAAAAAACTTTACACGCCGCTGATCCGGCGCTGGCAATTAAACCTGAGCTGAAGCGACAGGAGGCAAAATCATGGAAAAGCTGTTCGGCTTCGTGGATCAACAGATCGATCGCTTTCTCGACGAACTCAAAACCCTCTTGCGCCTGGAAAGCATCAGCGCCGATCCGGCGAAAAAAACGGCTTGCGCCACAACCGCCCAGTGGCTGGCCGATCACCTCAAGGCGATCGGCGTCCGGGAATCGCGGGTCATCCCGACCGCGGGCCATCCGCTGGTCTACGGTTTTCACCCCGGCCCGGCCGGCGCGCCGACCGTGCTGATCTACGGCCATTACGACGTGCAGCCGGTCGATCCGCTCGAGCTGTGGACGACGCCGCCCTTCGAGCCGACGATTCGCGACGGTAAAATCTTCGGGCGCGGCACGACCGACGATAAGGGTCAGTTGCTGATCCACCTCAAGGCCGTGGAAACGATGCTCAAACTCGAGGGCAAGCTGCCGGTTTCGGTCAAATTCCTCTTCGAGGGCGAGGAGGAAGTCGGCAGCGAAGCGCTGACCGCCTGGTTGCCGGGCAATAAAGAACTGCTGGCGTGCGATATCGTACTGGTTTCCGATTCGAGCATGATCGCCAAGGGCCAGCCGTCGATCAATTACGGCCTGCGCGGCCTGATCTATTTCCAGGTCGATCTGGAAACCGCGACCGGCGACCTGCACTCGGGATCGTTCGGCGGCGGCGTCGCCAACCCGATCAACGTGCTGGCGGAACTGCTCGCCTCGATGAAGGATGAAAACAACCGGGTGACGATTCCCGGCTTCTACGACGACGTGCTGGAAATCACCGCCGAGGAACAAGCCAACTACGCGCTCCTACCCGAAGGCACGGCGGAATTGCTCGCTTCGAGCGGCGCGGAAATGGCCTACGGCGAAGCCGGTTTCACCACCGCGCAACGGATCAGCGCCCGGCCGACCCTCGACGCCAACGGCATCTGGGGCGGTTTTTCGGGCGAAGGCGCGAAAACGGTGCTGCCCGCGCGGGCCGGCCTGAAGGTCAGCATGCGCCTGGTGCCGAACCAGGATCCGAAAAAAATCGCGGCGCTCTTCAAGGATTACGTGGAGAAGCACACCCCCAAGGCGGCCCGGCTGAAGATCACCGAAATGCACGGCGGCCGCTGGTTCATGTGTCCGCTCACCGAGCCGGCCCTGCGCAAAGGCGCGGCGTCGCTGGAGGAAGTGTACGGCAAGCAGTGCCTCTTCACGCGCGAGGGCGGTTCGATCCCCATCGTGGCCGACATGGCGGCGGTGCTGGAAAAGCCGGTCGTGCTGATGGGTTTCGGACTGAACTCCGAACAGGCGCACGCGCCGAACGAGCATTTCGACCTGGAAAACTTCCAGCGGGGCATCAAGACCAGCCTGCTTTATCTGCACAAGCTGGCGCAATAACCGAATCAGCCGATTCCGGAGAGCAGCAGCGCGAGGCCGTTCGCCGTGGCGGCGACGCCCTCATGCACCCCGAGGCGGGGCAGCGCGTACAGGTCGGGGCGGCGGTTGGCGAAGCCGGCCCGCGTGGTCAGCGCGCAGGCATAGCCGGCCCGCGCGACCAGCAAGGCGATCGATTTGTCGTAATCGCCGTTCGGATAGCAGAAACTGGCGGGCGCGACGCCGATTTTCTCGGCGATCGTCTGCCGGCTCAACGCCAATTCGCGCTTGATCGTTTCGTCGTCGGCCTGGGTCAGGATGACGTGATTGACCGTGTGGCTGCCGATCTCGAACACGTCGGCGCTCATCCGACGCAACTGCTCCCAACTGACCAGGTCGCCGCCGCACTTCAGCGGCTCGCCGGTGATCCGTTCCAGAAAGCCGAGCATCGCCTCGCGTTCGGGTTCCGCCAGCGCCTTGCCGGCGCTCAGCACGCGGCCGAAGTAGCCGGCGCGCGGCGGATCGTCCACCAGCAGTTGCATCAAAAAGTCGGCGGCCGGCGGCATCCCCTCGTCGGGGAACGAGGCGGCCAGTTCCTCCCGCCGCTCCCAGAACCGCCGCGCCAATGCCGCGGCCCGCGAAAACCAGAACGGCGCCGGCGAGCCCACCAGAGCGGTCGGCACGAAAACGGTCGCCGGCAGCCCGGCCGCGCGCAGCAGCGGATAGGCCGTTTCGTAGGTATCCAGCCAGCCGTCGTCGAAGGTGATGACCACCGTGCGTGGTCGGATTTTTTCACCGGTCAGCAGGCGGCGCGCCAGTTCGGCCAGCGGCACGACGTGAAAATCGCGCTGCAGCAACTGCAGGTGCGCGGCGAACGCGTCCCGGCGCACGAACATGCCCGGTTCCACGGTCTCGGGGTCGTGAACGGCCGGATCCAGCACGCGGTGATAAGCCAGAATCGCCGCGCGCCCGCCGAGTACGCGGGCGATCGGCCCGGCCAATTGCAAACCGCCGACGAAGCCGCCGGCCAGCCGACGCGCGATTCGTTTCAGACCCATCGCTCGCCCAACCTCCGACCCATCACTTCGGTCACCACGACGCCGAGTTTTTCCAGGTCTTGCTGCAAAATCCCCTCCACCAGCGGCAGCACGATCAGACTATCGGCGAGGCGTTGCGCGCCCGCGAACGGCGCCGCGCGCAAATCCAGGTCCGGCGCCAACTCTTCGATGGCGTGAACCGGCGCCGGATACATCGCCGAGGCACCGATGCCCACGCTCTGCAAGCCTGCCAGCAGGGCGTCGCGCTTGCCGACCTCCTGCGTCAGCAGCGGCCGCCGGAGCCACGCCGGCACGTTGCCGACCCCGGGTTTGACCAGCACCAGGCCGCGTAGCGGCTTCAGAAACTGATCGATCCAGGCCGCCAGATTGGCGCGCTGGTGATTGATCTCGTCGAGCCGCCGCAGCACCGCGACGGCCACCGCGGCCCGCGCCCCGCCCATGGCCGTCGCCGGAAAGTTCGGCTCGTAGACCGTCCGGCCCACGGTGACGCCCGGCGCCATTTCGGCGAACCCGTAAAGGGAAGGTTCCAGGGCGAAGCGCATCGCCCCGCCCTTCAGCGCGACATCCAAACCGGTCGGCGGCGGTCCGTCGCGCAAAACGTCGCCCTGCGCGGCCATGGCCGCGGCCAGATCCTCGTCGTGCACGAGCGCCGCGCCGCCGCCGAGCGCCGTGACGTTTTTTCCCCGCCCGAAACTGACGATTCCCGCCACGCCGTGGGAACCGACGGGACGGCCGTCGGCCTGGCCGCCGAGGCATTGCGCCGCGTCGTCGATCAACACCGCGTCGTGATCCTCCGCCAGTTCCGCCAGGTGATTGAGTTCGCCGGGCAGGCCGAACAAGTTCGGCGAAACGATCGCCAGCACGCCTCGCCAATCCAGCCGCGATAACTGGTCGTAGTCGTAATCGATCGTCGTCGGCAGCACGTCGACGGGCAGCACCCGCAGGCCCGCCCGCACCACCGCCGCCGGCACCGACCAGCAGGTATAGGCCGGAACGATGACGCGGTCGCCGGCGCGCAACTTTTTCAGCGCCGTCAGCAGGGCCGCCAGCGCCGCCCGGCCGCTGCCGAAAAGAAACACGCGGGCGCACGGGATCCGCGCCGCGAGCGCGGCTTCCAGGCGCGCTTCTCCCTGCTCGGCGTCGCGCAGGGCGGCGGCCAATTCGTGCCATTGCAGGCGGGTTCCGACCGGCGGCAGCTTCCGCATCAATTCCTCACGGCAACCGCTTCGCGAGCAGCGGGCCGAACCAGTGGGTGGCGAACAACGGCAACCGGCGCCAGACGCGGATCGCGAATTCGAATTTCGGGTTGCTGGTGTTCAGGCCGGGCATCTCGTCGCGGGCGAGCAAATGATACTGCCAGTACAACGGTTCGATCGACACGCCCCAATATTTCTTGAACGACTGGCTCGACGAACCGACGGTTGAGCGCCCCATGTCCACCGCCTGGAGGCCCGCCTGGACGGCGTCCTCGATCGCCAGCCAGTTCATCAGCGGCACCACCGCCGCCTGGTTGCCCTCGGGCACGCTGGCCGACCAGATGAAGTAGCGCGTCGCGCCGAAATCCATGAAGAGCTTGGCGCCGACCGGCCGGCCCTGACGATAGGCGACCAGCACCGTGGCGGTGTCGCCGAACCGCGCCAGCAACTGGACGAAGAATTTTTTCGGCAGCACGGGCGTGCCATGATCGCGCTGATTGACGGAAAAAACGTGGTAAAACGCCCCCAACTCCGCCGGCCCGCGCCGGATGTCCAGGTCGCTTTTCTGGCCCTTGCGGATTTTGTTCCGCACGTTCTGGTGCAGCTTGGTCTTCCAGACGTCCTCGGCGCCGCCGGTCAGATCGAGCACGCTGGTCACCTTGAAGGTATTGGTCGGCAGGTCGGGCTCGCCGGGCGCCAGGTACCGATGGCGAAATTCAACGTAGGCGCAGCCGTTTTCGCGGCCCCGGCGCGCCGCTTCGTCCACCAGCAGCCGCGCCGCCTCCGGATCGTCGGCCGCCACGCCGCCGTAATTGAGAAACGGCAGGCTCACGGCCATCGTCCCGAACAGGCCGGTGCGCAGGACGAACAACGGCAGGACGCCGCGGATGCCGGATTCGTCCTCGGCCAGCAGGTAGACAGGCCGGTGGCCGAACGTCGCGGCGATCACCTCGCGCCAGGCCGGCCGATGAAACAAGGTGGCGGCCGCATGGCCGCGCACCCAGGTTTCCCACGCCGGGCGATCCGCCTCGACCCACTCGCGAACCCGCGTCATTCCTCTTCCACCTCTTCGATGATCACCACTTCGGTTCCGGCCTTCGACCGGATTTTGGCCAGATATTGCAACGAAGTGACCACCATGACCAGCACGAACAAATGCGGATAATACGCCACCGACAAAAACATGCTCGAAACGAACCAACCGGCCAGGCTGACGTAAACGGCGCTGCGCACCCGATGGAAAAAGCGGTTTTCCCGCCAATCGGGCAAGCGGACGTGCCGCAATTTGAAGGTCAGAAACCAGATGCTGAAAAACAATCCGTAAAACGTCAGAATGCCGATGGCCCCCATCTCGCCCAGCACCTGGATGAAGACGTTGTGCGCCTCGCGCCAGTTGGCGGCGACCGCGTTGGCCGGCTTGTATTGCATGCCGTAGGCGATGGAAAAAGCGCCGGAGCCGACGCCGATGAACGGATGATCGACGAACATCCGCCCGCCCGCGCCCCAGGCGTCGAGCCGGCCCAGCGCGCTTTCGTCCTGCTCGTATTCGCCGATCGAGGTCATGCGGTCGACGAAATCGCGCGGCGCGAAGGCGAAAAAGCAGACCACCGCCAGAGCGACGACGATGATGCCCGTGACCACGCCCTCGACGTAACGGCGGCTGCGCACCATCCAGATCCAATAAAAGCTCAGCAGGACGGTCGCCAAGCCCAGAAAGCCGCCGCGCGAGTAGGTCACCGAAACGGCGAGAACGCCGATGACGATCGTGTAAAAGAGCAACAGGCGCAGGTATTTCTGGCGCACGATGCCCAGCAGCGCCATCGACCAGGGCAGCACCACGTTCTGAGCCAGCGCGTAGTCGTTGCCGTCGCCGAGGAACCCGCCGGCGATGCCGCCGCTGCCGCCCTTCCCCTCGATGCGCGTGTCCGGCATCAAAAAGAACCGCAGCACGATCGAGGTCGACAGGTAGGCCATGATCAGGCACAGCGTCACCATGAACCCTTGCAGCCGCGGGAAGGTATCGATCAGGTGGACGATCAAGTAGGTCATGTAGACGATGCGCAGCACCTCGGTGACGCGGTCCACCGAGATCGTCCGGTAAAAACTGCCGGGAACCGACAGGATCATCGCCAGCAGAAATAGCCCCATGAAGATCATCGGTGTGCTGGCGATCGGCTTGACGCGGCGGAAGACCAGCACTTGCAGGCCGTAAGCGGCCGTCAGCAGCGCCACGCCCAGCAGTGTCAACCGCAACGGCGCCAGTTGCGGGTACATGTCGCCGGGCCGGGCGTAGAGCAGGAACAGGTAGAGCAGCACGCCGTAGTAAGGCTGCGAGAGAATGGCCGCCGTCACCAGCAGCCCCGCGAGGCCGACGATCACGAACAGCGGATCGACCAGCAGCAGCGCCAGGCCGAGCAACAGGCAGGCGCCCAGGGCGAAAAGCCAAGGCGCTTTCGTTCCCAGCAGTTGCCGCCACTTTTGGGGCATTTTGAGCAGCATGCTCATCCCTCCCGCCGCGCCAGCCGCCACAGGATATCGCGTTCACGCTCGTTCAATGCCCGACCAAGAACGATCGCCGCGACGTAAACCGCCGCTCCGACGCCGATGACCAACGCCAGGTTCGCCGAGCGCAGCAACCAGGTCGAGAGCGCCAGCGCGCCCACGGCCGGCAAGGCGCGCCACGGAAAGAAATGCCGGCTGAAACCGCCGAGCGATCGTTGAATCGCCACCGCGAAAATGGCGAGCAGCGTCACTTCGGAAAGAACCGTGGCCAGGGCGGAACCGTAAAAACCCAGCCGGGGAATCAGCGCCAGGTTGGCTAGAATGTTCACGGTCATCGAAGTGACGTTGCCGGCCAGCACCACCCCCAGGCGGTCGGCCGCCGTCAGCGCCCAGCCGAAAGTCATCGTGCCGAACCACAGCCACAAAAACGAGCCCAGCAGCGCCAGCACCGTGCCGCCCGCCGCGTATTTCTCGCCGTAGAACAACGGCACGATGCGCGCGCCGACCAGCAGGCTGCCCACCGAGATCGGCAGCGCGATCATCCAGAAAATCCGCAACGCCGCCGTCAATAGTTCGCGCCAGCGCTCAGGGGAGTCGGCCAGCCCCGCCGACAACGCCGGGTACAAGGCCCGCGTCGTTAAAATGGGCAAGGCGAGCAACAGTTCGAAAAACGCATATCCGCTGCGGTAAAGCCCGACGGAAACCTCGTCGGTCATGCTTTCGAGCATCACCATGTCGACGCGAAAAGTGACGACCCAGACGAAGCCGATCGCCAGAAACGGCACCGCCTGCCGCAGCAGGCGAAGCGACCCCGCCCACCGCGGGCGCAGGCGTAGTCCGGGCAGACGGGCACGCGCCAGCCACAGGGTGAAAGCCGCCGCGAACCAGGCGTTGAACAGGTAGGCGCCAATGATGCCCGGCAAGCCCCAATGCCGCCAGACGACCAGCAGCACCGACAACAGCAGCACCGCCGACCGCGCCAGGGTCGAGATCGCCGCGAAATCCATCCGCTGGTAGCCGTCGAACAGCGCGATCCCCGTCGCGTCCAGCGTGTTGCCCCAGACGATGCCCGCCGCCAGCACCACGGCCCACCAGGTGGCGTCGTGATAGCCCATCAGCGCGCCGAAGCCGATCATCGCCGCCGACGCCGCCAGCCCCAGCCAGAGCTTGACGCCCAGCACCAAGCCGAAGCTGTCGCCGCCCTGGGCCGGATCGGTGGCCACCTGGCGCGTCAGCAGGGAAGTCAGGCCGAAATTACCCACCACTTCGAAAATGCCCGACAGCGCCAGCGCGAGGCCGAAGCGCCCGAAATCGTCGACGGTCATCGCTCGGGCCACCAGAACTGCGATCACGACCGACAAGCCGCGGCGCGCCGC
>JAAYVF010000130.1 GCA_012517325.1 Myxococcales bacterium
CAGTTTCTGGATTCTCGGGTATCCCGTGTCAAGTTCTCCGACCAGCGCTACTGTCACCTTGACGGACGGCGTTTCTTATCCATCGAGAGGAATGACCGTCCACGCCAACGCGGTCAATATCCTCTACACCGAGCCGTTCGGAGGCTCGACAAACCCCGGTTGTTCCGAGGAATAATTCGTCACGGCTGAACCGAATCGAGCGGTCGGGGGCCAGTGCCTCTCGGCCGCTTTTGCTTTTCGGCGCGTAGAAAGAAGTGGCGATAATTGTCGCGCTTATCAGGAATGGTTCTTAATAATTAATGTAAGGCAGGCGCAAACGATCCCGACTATTTGATTGGAAGGCAGGATACCGCGACTCTGGACCTGAAACAAAGCCTTCCACTCGTCAGCGAGGGAATCATTCCCTCACTTAAAGGGCTTCTATCCATCCTCTCTTCTGGCGGGTTCCAAACGGAGCCCGTCATCTTTATTTTTTCAGGCCGGCGACCCGGCGAAAGAGGCCGGCGGGCACGAAGCGCAAAAAGCCCATGCCGATTCGCATCGGCAGCGGGAAATTGATCGTCAACCGATTGCGTTCGATCCCGGCCAGAATATAGTCCGCCGCCTTCTCCGCCGACCAGAGGAAAAGCATTTTCTCTTTGTTTTTCGCCGTCATGGGCGTGGCGACGAATCCCGGATGCACGACCAGAAACTCGATCCCGCTCTTTCGACCGTAGGTCACGCGGAATGATTCCATCAAGACCGAAACCGCCGCTTTGCTGGCGCAATAGGCGGCCGCGCCGGGCAATCCGCGGTATGCGGCCAGACTGGACATCGCGACGAACTTTCCCGAGCCCCGTTGCGCCATGCGGGGATACAATTCATTCATGACGTGAAGAACACCGAAATAGTTGGTGGCGAAGGTTCGCTGGTGCACGGCAAGGTTGATCGCCTCGGGCGGATCAAGATCGCCGATCCCGGCATTTAAGATCGCCACATCCGGCACTTGCGGCAATTGGGCGCAAACGGCCTTGACGTCCTCGTATCGGGTAACGTCGCAGGCGAAGGCGAAGAAACGGTCGGGATATCGCTTCGCGGTCTCGTTAAGCACTTCCACTCGACGCGCCAATCCGTAAACCGTCTGGCCGCGGTCGCACAACAAACGCGCCATGGCGGCGCCCATTCCCGACGATGCTCCGGTGATTAGAAAAATCGCCATTGTCCACTCCTGACACCGATAAAATATGGGTTCGCTTGCTTGGACAAAAACGGGTCATTATTTTCCTCGCAGACCAATTGTTCGACTGCCGGTGAAGCGCCACTATAAGCATGATTCAAGGAGAAGGCCATGAAAAACGTGTCGGTGCTTTTCGCGATTTTTTTGGTATTGACGGGCGGTTTGTTCCTGGTCAATTGCGACTGTGGCGGGGCAAGCGACGACAGCGACTCGACCGGCAACGATTCGACGCCCGCGGCCGCCGGTTCGTTCGCTCTGACCTCCCCGGCCTACGTGAGCGCGGGAACGATTCCCCTCAAGTACGCCTGCGCGGAAAAAGGCGGACAAAACCTTTCGATTCCCCTGGCCTGGAGCAACGCGCCGGCGGAAACCCTCGCCTTTGCCCTGACGCTGAAAGATCCGGACGCGCCGAACGGGACGGTCGTTCATTGGGGATTGATCAACATCCCGAACGACTCGGGGCAACTCAACGAGGGGATCGGCGGCCAGAACTTGCCGAGTGGATCCTGGGAAACGCTCAATTATCGAGAGGAAATCGGCTATGGCGGCCCCTGCCCGCCGGCCGGCCAATCGCACCGCTACATTTTCACTCTCCATGCCCTGAGCAAGGAATTCGCCAAACCGGCGAGCCATCAGTCGGTAGGGGAGATTCAGAGTGAGTTGGATCAAGCGACCATCGCCAAAGCCACCTTGATGGGTTACTACCCGACCAAGCCGTGACGGCCGATCCGGTTTTTTCCGCGCCACAAGTAAAGGAATTGAAATTCTTTTTTTACGTCTTATAATCCGTCAGTCAAAGCGAACGGCACACGAGGTGTCGTTTCGGCTTTACGGTTAGGGAAACGGTAAACCAACGGGTCGGTTTATCCGCAGGATCCACACTAGCAGAGGGCTACTACATGCTTAGAAGAATCATCCCCTTCATGTTGCTTCTTTTCTTCGTGGGAGCGACCGGAGCACAGGCGGCTTGGGTCGATCCCAATCTGACGAAGGAAATATCCGAAAACGGCCAGGACGATTGGGTAGGCGTTTACGTCGTACTCCAAGACCAGGTCGATCTGCGCGGCCTGTTGGCCGAACTGAAAGAAGAAAACGCCAGCCTCGCCCGCCGGCACTACGAAGTGATTACGGCGTTGCAGGAAAAAGCGGCGGAAACCCAGCCGGAATTTCTGAGCGAGATGCGCTCGGCCAAGGCCGCGAATCTGGTGAAGAGCATTCACCCCTTCTGGATCGCCAACGCGGTGGCGCTGACCATCAAGCCGACGTTCCTGAACGAATTGAAAGATCACCCGGACATCAGCTCGATTTTCCTGGATTACCAGATCGAATTGATCACGCCGGTGGCGGTGAAAAGCTCCGCGGCGGCCGGCAAGGGCGTTGAAAACGGCATCACCGTTTCGCGCGCGCCGGAACTGTGGAACATCGGCATCGACGGCACCGGCCGCCTGGCCTGCGACCAGGACACCGGCGCCGATAGCACGCACCCGGCGTTCGGTAGCCGTTGGCGCGGCAATGACGCGGGCGTCACCCCGGCGGAAGCCTGGTTCGATCCGGTCTACAACGAAACCACCCCGTCCGACTCCGGCCAGCACGGCACCCACACCCTGGGCACCATCCTGGGCGACGACGGCGGCAGCAACCAGATCGGCATGGCGCCGGGCGCGAAATGGATCGGCGCCAAGACGATCGACACCCCGGGCGGCAACATCTTCACCGACGCGGTCGCCGCGTTCGAATGGGCGGCGGATCCGGACGAAAATCCGAGCACCATGGACGACGTTCCCGACGTGGTCAATAATTCGTGGGGCTTGTCCCAGAGCTATTACGGTTCCTGCCGCAACGACTTCAACGCCTCGATCGTCGGCTGCGAGGCGGCCGGCGTGACCGTGGTGTTCGCGGCCGGCAACGAAGGATCGAGTTCGCGAACCCTGCGTTCGCCGGGCAACCAGATCATGAGCGACGTGCAGGTCTTCTCGATCGCCGCCCTGAACCAGGACGGCACGACCGCCGCGAGCTTCTCCAGCCGTGGTCCGTCGGATTGCGACGGCACGACGATCAAACCCGAAGTCTCCGCGGTCGGCGTCGACGTGCGCAGCGCCATGCCGGGTGGCGGCTACCAACTGATGAGCGGCACCTCGATGGCGACCCCGCACGTCGCCGGCGCGGTGGTTCTGCTCAAGCAGGCCTACCCGGAAGCCACTCCGGAAGACATCAAGACCGCGCTGTACATGTCGGCCGTCGACCTGGGCACCGCGGGCGAGGATAACACCTTCGGCCGCGGTCGCATCGACATGATCGAGGCCTACAACTGGCTGACCGTCCACATGATCACCCCGGACGGCCGCATCGTGCTGGATCGCGACGGCTACTACAGCTGCGACGACATCATCACCATCACCGTGACCGACGAGGATCTGACCGGCGCAAGCATCAACGTGAACGTCGCCAGCACCAGCGTGCCGGCGGGCATCACCGTCGCTTTGGCCGAAACCTCCAACGCGCACATCTACCGCGGCACCGTGACGACCGTCGCGGCGGCCGATCTCGATCTGGCCGACGGCGACACGATCACCGCCACCTACATCGACGCGAATGACGGCAACGGGCACACCAACGTGACCAAGACCGACACGGCCACCGCCGATTGCCTCGCGCCGACCTTCGCGGGCCTGCAATCCGCCACCCCGGGCGACTACCAGGTCGTCCTGGGCTGGAACGCCGCGTCCGACCTCAACCCGGTCGTTTATTACATCTATCGTTCGCTGACTTCCGGCGTCTACGCTTTTGACACCCCGTTGGCTTCAACCAGCGCGCTGACCTACACCGATGAAACCGCCGAAAACGGCACCACCTACTACTATGTGGTGCGCGCGGCCGACACCGTGGGCAACGAAGACGACAACACCATCGAACTCGACGCCCTGCCCGTCGGCCCGGACCGCCTCTTCACCGAGGATTGGGATTCCAAGGCCATCGGCGACTGGGAAATCGTCAACGGCGGTTGCAGCGGCACCTGGACGGTCGACAACCCCGGCGAGCGCTCCTCGCCCTATTGGCAGGACAACTTCGTGATCGCCGACTGCTCGACCTGCATCTTCGGCAACTTCGACGATTACCTGACCTCTCCGAGCATCGATACGCGCCACTACACCGATCTCGAACTGCGCTATTCGCACGAGTATTGGAAGGGCGGCCTGTTTGAAACGGTGATCGTCGACATCTCCGCCGACAACGGCACCACCTGGACCCAACTGAAAAAATACAACGACGACGCGGAAGGCGAGGAAGCGCTGACGCTGCCCGCCACCGTCGAGGGCCGGGCTCACTTCAAGTTCCGCTATCACTACGGCGCCAGCGCCCTGATGGGCTACTTCTGGGGCATCGACAACATCGAAGTGACCGGTTGGCCCGACGGCACCGGCGATGACGATGACGACGACGATACGGCTCCGGATGACGATGACGACGACAACGACGACGCCAGCCCGGATGACGACGACACCACCGGCGACGACGATGCCGGCGATGACGATGTCGCCGACGACGACGCGGCCGACGATGATGCCGCCGATGATGACAACGACAGCGGCGACGACGACGACAACGACGATTCCGGCTGCGGTTGCTGATAAAACCGCGCTACCGTTGAAACAAAAGGCCGTCCCCTTCGGGGGGCGGCCTTTTTCTTAGGCGGTCAAGATCCGTCGCCGGCGGGTTATTGCGGTTGGTCGGCGATCAAAGTCGGTTCCGGGGATGAAATTTCGGGCTCGGCCAGTTTTTCATGCCGAATCCACCAAATGGCGACTCCGGTCAGTAGAACCAGCAATCCTTCCGCAACCCAGATATTGGCGAGTTTCATCGCGGTGACCGCGACCAGATTCAACAAGCCGTGGGCGGCGATCGCCGCCAGCCACCAGCGAACGGCGCGCCGGCCGGCCCGAACCGCCCGCAGAACGAGCAAGGTGAACGCAATGTGGGCGAAGGTGGCCAGGATTCTTTCCACGCTGCCGACCAGCGGCATGTAGAGCGGCAGCACTTCCAGTTGCGCCCGGACCTCCTGGACGGCCGCCGGCAATTTCGCCACGGGCGCGAACAACAGGTACAGGTTGCCGATCATCGAGCCGAAGCCGAGGAACAGCATTTCCATACCGCTGTGCCCGAGGCCGAAAAACACGCCGTTGTGCCAGCGATGCGGCGGTTTCAAGATATACCGCAGCACCAGATAACGGCCGCTTTCTTCAAACAGACCGGCGGTGAAGCACAGCATGACCAGCCACGACCATTCGATCACGGGGCTGCTTTTGATCCAATCCGCCAAAAAATGCGAAGCGAGCTGAACCGCCGGGACGCGGGTCATGATCTGAAAGACGAAAAAAGTCACGTACCCGAGGATGAAATAAAGCCACTTCCCGTCGGTTTTCTTACGCCAGATAATCCCAGCGACGATCGGGAAAAGCAGATTGAATAAACCGACCAGGACCAGCGTGACGATCAGCGGAATATTCATGGGCCGAAAAATCCCCTTGGTTTCGTCCGCTTTAGCACGATTGACCTCCCCCGGCAATTTGGAATACCCGAGCTATATCTCCAACCCGCGTGAGCTTTGAGCGATATTCCGGATGAAGGCCGGGGCCGATCGGGTTATATTAAAGGCGAAATGAGAACCACGGCCCCGAGTCTCACCCCCATCCGAAAAAACGCGTTGCGGCGACAATTAACGGCTTGGTTCCGCGCCAATGCCCGCGAATTTCCCTGGCGAAGCGAACCGACGCCATACCGCGTCTGGGTCTGCGAGATCATGGCCCAACAGACGCGCTTGGAGACCGTATTGCCGTATTTCGAGCGATTCACGACGCGGTTTCCGGATATCGCTGCCCTCGCCGCCGCTTCCGAGGATGACGTCCTGGCGCTCTGGTCGGGGCTGGGCTATTACAGCCGGGCGCGTCATCTTTGGCGCGCGGCGCGAATGCTCGTCGACGATTTCGCCGGCGAACTGCCGCACGATTCGGCGGCCTTGCAGTCGTTGCCCGGCATCGGCCGCTACACCGCCGGCGCCATCCTTTCCCTTGCTTTCCGGCAATCGGCCCCGATTCTGGACGGCAACGTCAGTCGCGTGCTGGCGCGGTTGTTCGCCCTCGAAACGGATATCCGTTCGACGGAAACGCGGCATGTTCTTTGGCGGCTGGCGGCCGAATTGGTGCCGGAGCGTAATCCTCATCTTTTCAATGAGGGCCTGATGGAACTGGGCGCGCTGATTTGCACGCCCACCCGTCCGGCCTGCGGTTCCTGTCCGCTACGGCGGCAATGTCTGGCCCTGGCGCAGGAGAAAACCGAAATTCTGCCGAGGCGCGGAAAAGCGGCGCCGGCTCGCGCGGTCGACTTGCTAGTCGCGGCGATTTTCAACCGCCACGGACGGGTTCTGCTGTTGCGCAATGAATCGATAGGCTTGTTCGGCGGTTTGTGGGCATTGCCGCAGATCGCGGCTAACCGCCGGGATTCGATTCGTGTCGATAAACAAGAATTGAGCGGCTTTTGCCGCGAGTTGCTCGGCGCATCCCCGGCAAAATGGGATCGCGTCGGGAAAGCGGAACATCAACTGAGCCACCGCCGGTTGATCGCCACGGTTTATCGCGGCCGGCTCGACCGGATGGAACCGACACTCGCGCGGCCGCATCGTTGGATCGACCCGCTGAAACCGCCGGCCGATCTCGCCCTGGCGGCGTTTACCCGCAAATTGCTGCGGTTGGGCAAGGAATGAACCCGATGGAAGAAAAAATCACGGAACTGGCGCGGCGGATCGGGCAGGCGAAAAAAATCGTGGTCTTGTCCGGCGCCGGCTTGTCGGCCGAGAGCGGCATCCCCACGTTTCGCGGCGCCGACGGACTTTGGCAGAAATACAACATCTTCGAAATCGCCACCCCCGAAGCCTTCGAACGCGATCCGGAAATGGTGTGGGGGTTTTACAACCAGCGGCGGACCGACGCGCTGGCTTGCGAACCCAATCCGGCGCACTACGCCTTGCGCGAACTGGAAGAACTGGTCCCGGACTTCCTGCACATCACCCAGAACGTGGACAACCTTGCGCAGCGGGTCGGCATGAAAAATATCCTGGAGTTGCATGGCAACCTGTTCGCCACCCGTTGTTCGCAGTGCGACAGCCCTCATCCGCATCTGGATGGGATCGTGCCTTTTCCCACTCATTGCCAACGCTGCGGCGCCCTGGTGCGGCCGGGAGTGGTCTGGTTCGGCGAATCGGTCAATAAAATCGGCGAGGCGGCGCACGCCTTGCGCGCTTGCCAAGTATTCCTGGTGATCGGCACCAGCGCTCAAGTGCAACCGGCGGCCTCGCTGGCGTTGCTGGCCAAGCAGCAAAATGCCTACGTGGCCGAATTTAATGTCGAGGAAACGGACTTGTCCGACACCCTGGATCTGTTGGTTCTCGGTCCGGCCGGCGAAACCCTGCCGAGGCTGATCGATCGGCTGAAACAACACGCCCGCTGACCTAACCTCGCCCGGCCCTGGTTGGCGTTTATTTTTCGGGCGGCTATACTGATCGCCGTTCACGGAAAGAAATCGAAGCGTTGCCGATTGGGAAAAAACCACGTTCGTTCACGATTTGCCGCGAGCCGCGAGGGAGTAAATCATCATGCCGCATAAACTGGATCAACTGGCGATCAACACCATTCGTTTTCTGGCGGTGGACGCGGTGCAAGCCGCCAATTCCGGCCACCCGGGCGCGCCGCTCGGCGCGGCGCCGATGGCCTACGTTTTATGGGACCGGGTGCTCCGTCATCATCCGCGCCAACCCCGCTGGTTCAACCGCGATCGGTTCGTGCTTTCCGCCGGCCACGCCTCGGCGATGCTCTACGCTTTGCTGCACCTGACGGGATACGATCTATCGCTCGACGACATCAAGAATTTCCGGCAATGGGGCAGCAAGACTCCGGGGCACCCGGAATACGGCGAAGTGCCCGGCGTCGAGGTTACGACCGGCCCGCTCGGCCAGGGATTCGCCCACGGCGTCGGCATGGCGCTCGCCGAAAAATGGCTGGCCGCCCGCTACAACCGGCCCGGCCACGCGATCATCGACCACTTCACCTACGCCATCGTTTCCGACGGCGATTTGCAGGAAGGCATCAGCTACGAAGCGGCGAGCCTCGCCGGTCATCTGCGGCTCGGCAAGCTGATCTATCTTTACGATGACAACGGCATTCAGATCGAGGGATCGACCGGCACCAATTTCACAGAAGACATCCATCGCCGCTTCGCGGCGCAGGAATGGCAGGTGATCGGCCCGGTGGACGGCAACGATGTCGCGGCGCTCGAAAAAGCGATCGCGCTCGCCCGCCAGGAAACGGAGAAACCGTCCCTGATCCACGTCAAAACGGTCATCGGCTTCGGCAGCCCGTTCGCCGGCCAGGCCGATTGCCACGGCTCTCCCCTGGGCCCGGAAAAAGTCGCGAAAACCAAGGAAACGCTCGGCTGGCCGTTGTCGCCGGCGTTTCACGTGCCGGCCGAGGTGGCCGAATACCTGGGCCGGGCCGTGGAGCGCGGCGCCGGTTACGAAGCCGAATGGCAACAAAAGTTCGCCGCCTATGCCGCGGCTTATCCGGAATTGGCCGAAAAATTGCGCGGCCAGATGGAAAACGCGCTGCCGGCCGGTTGGGACGAAGGCCTGGCGGAACTTTTCGCCGGTGAAACCAAGCCGGTCGCGACGCGCGCCGCCTCGGGCAAGGTGCTGAATCAGCTCGCGAAGAAAATCGACTGGCTGCTGGGCGGCAGTGCCGACCTAGCCCCCAGCAACCAAACCTGGATCAAAGGCGAACCCGAGTTGTCGCCCGAAAATCCCGGCGGCCGCAACATCCATTTCGGTGTCCGCGAACACGCCATGGGCGCCATCGCCGGCGGCCTCGCCCTGCACGGCGGCATCATCCCTTACACCGGAACCTTCCTGACTTTTTCCGATTACATGCGCACGCCGATGCGCCTGGCGGCATTGATGGGTATCCGGGCGATCTATCTCTTCAGCCACGACAGCATCGGTTTGGGCGAGGACGGCCCGACGCACCAGCCGATCGAACACGCCATGCTGCTGCGGCAGATCCCGAATCTGGTGCTGATCCGGCCCGCCGACGCGGCCGAAACCGTGGAAGCCTGGAAAGCGGCGCTGACCCGCGACAACGGCCCCACCACTTTGCTGTTGACCCGGCAGAACGTGCCGATTTTCGACCGCGCAAAGTACGGCGCGGCGGCCGGCCTGCATCGCGGCGGTTACGTGTTGTGGGATTCGACCGGAAAAACCCCACAGATCATTTTCATCGGCACGGGATCGGAACTGTCGCTGGCGCTGGCGGCCGGCGAAAAGCTGGCGGCCGAAGGCCTCGCCGTCCGCGTCGTCTCGTTGCCTTCCTGGGAGTTGTTCGACCGGCAGGACGCGGCGTATCGCGAAACGGTGTTGCCCGCGGCGGTCCGGGCCCGCGTCGCGGTCGAAGCCGGCAGTACCCAGGGATGGCAAAAGTACGTGGGGCTCGACGGCGCGGTGATCGGCCTGGATCGTTTCGGACTCAGCGCGCCCTTTGGGGTCTTGTACGAAAAATTCGGTTTTACGGTCGAGAATCTGGTCGCCACGGCGAAAAAGTGCTTAAAATGATCGCGGGAACGAGCGGCGCCAGAAAAACCCTTTGACAAAACAGGCGGATCTGGCTACCCATAGAGTGTTATCCGAAAACATTTGGCGTTGGTCGCTCGTGGCGAAAACGTCTCCATTCGACTTGCTACAGGAGTGAGAAATGAAACGTTTGGTATTTGCGTTGGCATTCTCGCTGGTATTTGGTTTGGCGGTAATGGCTTTCGCGGAAGGCGAAGAAGGCACTGCGGTGAAAACCGACTGGACCAGCAACATCCAAGTCGGCGGATACATCGACGTCCGTCCCAGTTTTTATTGGTTCACTCCCGAAAACGGCGACCTGAAGGAAACGCATCAAAGCGACATCGTTTTTTACCAAGCCGGCCTGACGGTCACCGCGGTTCCGTTCTCCGCCGTACGCGGCGTGGCGACCGCTTACTACGGCGAAGGGCCGGTCAACTGGGCGAATACGGATCTGGGCAACAATGCCGCCGGTTCGCTGTATTTTGACGAGGGCTACCTCCAACTGGGCGACGGCAACGGCCTGTATGCCCGCTTCGGCAAATATTACATCCCGACGGTCTCGAAAGACACCTTCGGCATGCATTTCAACCTGCTGCAACGGAACCTGTATGCCAACCCGGTAGCGCTCGGCGCGGGCTACAACCACAAGTACTTCGGCGTCAGCGCCCACCTGTTCAACGGCCGGCACGACACGGTCAGTTCGTCGGGCAACCCGGACAACGACATCATCGACACCTACTCGGCGGCCCTCAATGTCAATCCGCTGGCGATGTTCGAACGTTACAACCTGACCATCGGCGGCTTCTACCTGACCGACGCCACCGAAACCTGGGGCCAGTTCGACGCGCTCTTCAACGGCCCTGCCATCAACTACGATGAAAACGTTCCCCTTTACGGCGGCTACCTGGTCGGCCGGTTCTACTTCTCCGATCTGGTCGGCCTGGGCGTGCGCGGCGAATACGCCACGACGGGCAAGTTCGACAAGGAAGATTATCTCGACGCCAAAGGCGACGATACCGCGATCAGCTTCATGAACGCCGAAGTGGCCTTGTTGTTCTGGGAAAGCGTGCTGCAGTTGGGCGGCAAGTACGAGTCGGTCAACGGCCTCGACTATTTCGGCGTCACCAGCCCGACCAGCCCGTATTACGATCCGAAATACGAAGCCGTCAGCTATCACCGTTACGGCGGTTTCCTGCGCACCAACCTGATGGAAGAGCTTTCCCTCGGTTTGGAATACCTCGCCGGCGCGGATGACGAAGGCAATGCCGACAAGGAATTGCAGATCCAGGCGCGCCTGGATTTCTAGCCCCTCGTTTGCGTCCGAAACAAGAGGCCGACCCTCGCGGGCCGGCCTTTTGATTTTATGCGGCAACGAGTAATCGCGCTTACGCCGCCGGCTTCAACGCCTCCGGTTGTTCCGTCGCCGACGCTTGCGGCACCTGTCCCGCCCTTTCCATTGTGATGTAATAGATTTGGATCAGCGCGCTGACCGAGTGCTGCACGTAATCGATTTGAATTTCCGGGCTCCAGTAGCTGAACATATAGCCGCCGAACGCCGCCTTCGGATGCGTGAAAAACATGGTGTTGACGTCATCGTACTGGTTGCGCATCAGGAACGCGGCGCCTTTTTGCAACACCTCGAAATAGCGTTCCCGTTGTTTGGCGTCGTTCAGTTGTTGCGCCAGACGATACAGCGCGCCGGTCGCCTCCAACCGGCAAGCGGTCGCCACCGAACTCGGGTTACGATAATAACCGCCGATCAGGGTTTCGTCCTTACCCGAATCGTTGAACTTGGCGTCCATGGCCTTGAAAATGCGTAGGGCATGCGCCACCTGGTTGGCCTTCGGCTTGAATTTGTGCACCTCGTTGATGGCATAGCCCAGCCAATGATCGTGCGGGATCTGGGCATCGTCGATTTTGGCGTCGCGCACGTCGGCGATGTAGTCGATGCCTTTGGACGCCACGTCGATCCAATGCGGATTGTTGTCGATGGCGTGCAGCGTCGCCAGGCCGAAAAAGGCCTCGCCCGGGTAATAAAGCACCGGCTTGTCCTTCTTGTCCTGATCCGCCGCCGCGAGGTAATACCGCATCCGCACATCGCCGTTGGGCTGCATCAGGTAGTCGATGAACTTGGCATAGCCTTCCATCAACGGCAGGTACTGCCGATCGCCGGTCGCTTTGGTGTACCAACTGAAGGCCAGCAGCGACAAACCGGCGCCGCCGAGTTTGGCATATTCCATTTTCGGATCGAACAGCGCCTGCCAATCCATTTTTTTCGCGTCATCGTCGTTCGGGCCGCGCGAATGCTTCTGCAACCAGCCCAGCGCCCGCTTCGCCGCCGCGAGCATTTCGGGATCCTGCGTGATTTCATAGATCTGCATCATGGCGAAGGTCGTGCCGGCATGGCGCAGCTCGTTGTACGACTTGGAATAACGGTGCGTTTGCGGGTAATACAGGTAGTTGAACTCGCCGTCTTCCTTCACCGCCTGCTTCAAATATTCGCCGGTATCGACGATCGATTTTTTCAGCCGCTCGGGCGTGGGGTCGTAACCGTCGGCCCGGCCACCGCGTTTCAGGTTCCAGACGCCGCCGTTGCCGTCGTCCATGAAGGAAATGGTGGTGAACAACGCGTAGGTGAGCTGGTCGGCGCGGATCTGATCGCGGGCCACGCGACCGATGCCGCGATGTTGCAACAATTTTTTCATCATCGAGTAGGAGTAGCGGCCTTTTTTGTCGATCACGCTCCAATCCTGCAGTTCCTGCGGGAGCAAGGCGACCGGCGGATCGGTTTGGAAAATGGCGCCTTGCGTGGAGATGTCGCCTTTCCAGTGCTTCTTGGTTTCGTACGAGCGCTCATCGGTGCTTTCATCGATCAAATCGATGCGTAAAACGGCCTTGTCCAATTCCTCGTTGGCGGCCAGCCGCCGGAGGTTGTCGACGGCATTTTTCAAGGCTTTTTGAATGGAATCGCCCCAACCGTAGCCGGTCAACGCCGCCTGGTTGGCGCGCGGCAGGCTGACGAAAACGCCGCGTTTTTCATCGGCATAGATCCGCTTGTAGCGGTCCCGATCCTCGGGAAGCGTTTCGCCCTTGAGGTAGGCATGCGCCAATTCGAGCGCGTGCTTTTTTTCCAATTCGGTGAGCGTCGTTTTGCGAACATTATAAAAATCCGCGTTTTTCGACCGCGTCTGCCCACAGGCGGCGGCAAAACCGATCGTCACCAGCAGAAACAAAACCAAAATCATCGTGCGCTGTTGCCGCATGCTTCCTCCGTGCGTCCATGAGAATCGCGAATGTAACAACCCACCTTCCCGGTCGTCAATCAGGTGTCGATCGTTAGACTATTTCTGCGCCCATTTGATTAAATCGGAATGAATCCGTTCGAGACGGCTTTGTTCGCGCCCGCGGCGGCGGCATTGCTCCAGAAAGCCCGACCAGACCATCCCCAAAACCAAACCGGCGGCGGCGGCGACCAGGGCGGCGACCCAACCGACGCTGAACAGCAACGCCACGGCCACGAGCAATCCCGTCAGATGGGGCCAGAGTTCGAACAGCCACAACGGCAGGTTGCGATACGCCAGCTTGATCAGCATCAGGGCGATCACCACTCCGGCAAACCCGAGGATCAGAAAGAACAGAATATGCAAGGCGTCGTATTCACCCATCGCTTTTCTCCATTTTTCAGCCTCCGCCGAAAAAACAATTTGTCATCACCGGATGCCCTAGTTATAATTTTTCTCGCTTCAGGAAACAATGCACATGACCAAGGACGAAATTCTCCTCGCCTTACGCGAGCGACGAAGCCTGGCGGGGCTGGAGCCGGCGAACCTGGATTTGACCGGCGTCGATTTTACCGGCGTGGATTTATCCGGGACCACCTTTCGCGCTTGCCGGCTTTCCGGAGCGATCTTTCGCCGGGCCGTCTTGTCCGGGGCGCGTTTCGATCGTTGCCGATTGGCCGGCGCCGATTTTACCGAAGCCGACTTGCGGGGCCTTGGTTTTTCGCAGTGTCGGGGCTTGCCGCCGCGAACCATCGCCCGCTTGGAGTCACAAGGAGCTGTCGTGAATAAACCAACCGGAAACTATGCGGCGATCCTGGGTGCGGCGGTCATTCTATTGACGGCGCTTTTGGTTTATTGGCTCGTGCCGAATTCTTCCCCGTCGGTGAACCCGACGAATCCGTCCGCGGCGGCGCCGGCGACCGACGCCGCAGCGGCCAAACCGGAAAACGAGGAAGCCGCCGCGCGACAGGCCGAGGAAATTGGCGATTGGCCCGGCGCCGTCGACCGGCTGCAAAAATTGACCACCCGCGAGCCAAACAACGCCCAACTGTTGTTGCGCTACGCCCGCGCCGCTGAAAACGCCGAACGCTACGATGTCGCGGCCGCGGTTCTCGAACGCCTGAAACCGCTCTCGCTCGGCGAGGCCGAACGGTTGCAAATGCAGACGCTGACGGCGGCGCTGCAAATACGGACCGGCAAGCGCGAGGAAGGCAACGCCCTGTTCGCTCAAATGCTGACCCAACACATCAGCGAGGCCGGGCTGTTGAATCGCCGCATGATCCTGCTGGAATGGGGAACCGTGGCCTGGAAAACCGGCGATCTGAAGGGGGCGCGGCAGCATTTTGAGGCGTTGCTGGCCATCAGCGCCCCGGAAGAAGCCGCCGGCATCAATCTGAATCTGGCGCTGGTCGAACGCGCGGCGGGCAACCGCGCCGCCGAAAGAGCGGCCTACCTGGCGGTCATCAACGACGCCAAGGCCTCGGAAACCATGAAAGCCAATGCGGAAATCGCCGTATCGTTGTTGGACCTCGAGGGTCAGGAACCGGGAAAACGATTCGCCGCGCTCGGCGTCGCCATTGCCAAGGGCGCCGACCCCGGACAGGCTCTGCAGGCGATTCGGCGGATCATCGAACAAAACGGCAAAAAGCTGAGTCCCGAGGCGATGATCGCGCTTTATCGTCAGGCGATGCCTTTACTGGAAAAAGCTGCGCCGCAACTCAATGATTTGCGGGTTGACCTCGCCAACCTATTGCTGCGGCAGGCCATGGCGGATGAGGCGCTGAAGATCTATCGGCAGGTGGCGGAACAATCGCCGGTCGCGGCGCAACGGGCCTGGGCCGCGGACATGGCGATGGAACTGCAAAATCGCCAAAAAGCGAGCGAACCGGCGCCTGGCGCCAAATGAGGCTCACGCCCCTTTCCGCCACGGAACGCATCCTCGGTCGGGCGGAAGATAACAGCGTGATTACAGGCATTTTATCAGGTATCGACCGAAAGTCGTTTGACACCCTGACAAGGGCTATGTTAATTGTGATATTCAAGTTTTAGCAACGGTCCGTTCAGTAATGCCTTTGGCATGACGATTCGCAAAACCGTGCGCTTCCTATCGTGATGAGAGGTTTCGGCCTTTTCTCGAAAGGGGTTCTCCTGATGCAGCGTATAATCCTTTTAGCGCTAACCTGTTTGATTTTGCTTGTTGCCATTCCCGCGTTCGCCGGCCTGGGCGGTACGGGCCTCAATTACGGCTTCGGCGCCCGGGGCATCGCTCTCGGCGGCGCGTATTCGGCTCTTTCGGGAGATTCCTCGAGCGCCTTTTTCAATCCGGCCGCCATGGCCATGCTGGAAACCTCGCAGATCGGACTGTCTTACTTGTACGCGCAGCCTGAATTCTCCGGCGGCCCCAAGGGAGACCCCTACACCTTCGACCATTCCAACAAGATCATTCAGGCCAACCTGGCGACCAAATTGAACACGCTGTTTAAAACCGAGCACCCCTTCTTCTTCGGTTTGAATATCGCCCTGGATGACAACACCGCCGCCTTCATCCGTTTTCGCGACGTGCAAAACCCCGAGGGCGAATACATCCGCTACGGTTCGTTCGGCTTCACCCTCAACGCCACCCTCGGCTTCGGCATCACCGACTGGCTGTACCTGGGCGGCGGCGTGCTGACGACGCTGCACGCCACCTCGCAATTCACCGTCAGCACCGATCTGTCGGGCAAGACCCAGCACGAGGGGAACACCCTGGAAAGCGACACGGTCTTTGCGCCCCTGGCCTCGGCGTTGCTGCACTTCGATCTGGTGGACATCGGCGCGACTTTCCACGGCCGCCACTGGGGCCAATTGGCACCCATTACGGTCGAAGCCGAAGCGAACGTCGGCAGCAGCCCGCTGGCCTCGTTGCCGATGAAGCTTTATTACAAAGACAACTACAGCCCGCACCGGGTCGGCCTGGGCACCTATTGGCGGCCCCTCAACTGGATGAACATCGCGGCCGACGTGGTCTGGCTGAATTGGGGCGACTTCGACGACGAAATCACCATTGACGACCTGCCCCGCCGCGATATTCCGATCGAATTCAAGGACATTTTCGTGCCGCATCTCGGGTTGGAATTCGTGCCGATCCAAAACCTCTTCGTGCGGTCCGGCTACTACTACGAGGACAGCCCCATCGTGAAAGGCGGGACGAGCCAGAACATGATGCTGGACAACACCAAACACGTCGGCAGCGCCGGCGTCGGTTACAACTGGCAGAATCCGCCGCTGTTGCGTTATCCGCTCGGATTTGATGCCGCTTACATCCTGCAATATTTGGTGCCGCGCGACATGGAATCGTCCGACAGCAAGAAATACGAGAGCTCCGGCTACATGAACGGCGTCGTGGCCACCCTCACTCTCCGTTACTAGAGAAAGGAAACGGCCATGTCGATCAGACGATTGCTGATTATTGCCGCGGCCTTGTGTTGGCTGGCAATGCTGGGTTGTAACGGCGATTACAACCAGACCACGCCGGTCTATCAAAACGATTTGCCGTTCACGGCCACCTATACCTATCCCACGCCCAACATGCGCGAGTTCCCGGTCACCGGGTCGATGATCATCCATTTCAACAAGGATCTGCATCCCGACACCGGCCCGGACATCGTTTCCCTCAAGCGGATCGAAGCCAACGACTCACTCACCGATATTCCGGTCAACGTCGCCATCGCCGGCGGCAACCTCATCATCACGCCGTCGCAGTCGTTGCTGCCCATGTACCGCTACGAATTGACGATTTCCTACGACCTGCGCAGCATCGACAACGAAAAGCCGGCTTACTCGAAGGACGGCTTGTTCCTCGCCTTCGAAACGCTGGGCGAAATGCCGCTCGACGGCGTGCCGATGCGGGTTTCCTCCGTGATGCCCGATCCGGACAACGACCCGTGTTTCGATTTCAACACGTTCCGCGTGTATTTCACCGAACCGGTCAATCGCCAGTCGGTGGTGAACGGCAAGACGTTCATTCTCACCGACGAAGCGGGCAGCGTGGTGGACGGCACGATTTTCGCCCGCGCCACCCAGGTGGTGTTCGACCCCTTCGAGGATCTGCAGGCCGGCGACTACACCCTGACCCTGACCCGCGGCATTCTGGACGCCGGCGACGAACCGCTGGCCGAGGAAACCAGCTACACGTTCCACGTGAAAAGCAGCCAGCCGCGCAAAAGCCTGGTGATGGAAAATTGCCCGACCCTCGGCACCGAAAGCAGTTGCGAAGCCGTCGCCATGCCGGAAGATCTGCCGCGCAGCATGTTGACCGGCGAGTACGCCAATTCCATGCTGGTCGACAGCTTGTTGCTCGGTCCGACCCGCACCTACATCAGCGGACAACTGAAAACCGAGTTGGGCGATCCCGGTTCGAGCCCCAGCCAGATTCCGCTCATCATTCGCAAGGGCCAGGTGCTGCACGCCACCAACATCGTCTCGAAGCTCGGCGGCGCAATCCCCACCGGTCTGGAAACCGGCGAGATCACGATTCACGTCCTGGCCGATTCGATCGGTTTCCTGCAGGCGTCCGATGTCGACACCCCGGTCACCGGCGGTCCGGCCTCCGTCTCCCTGACCCTGGACGCGGCGATCACCACCACCGCGGACGACGCGAACATGCTGATGTCGCAGATCATCCTCGGCACCCGGTTGCAGGGCATCGCCTACGTCGATCCGACCACCGACCACCTGGAGCTGGAAATCGCCGGCTTCGCCGAGTTCTTCATTTTCGGCGAACGCATTCGCACGATGATGAGCTTGACCATGTCCGACGCCATCACCGACTTGCAAGCCGAGCCGGACACCGCCCCGCCGGTGCTGCGGATGACCGGCCCGACGCCGAACGAAACCCGTGTCCGGCTGGGCAACGCGATCTATCTGCTGTTCGACGAACCGGTCACCCCGGCCAGCGCGACGCAAGCCATTTCCCTGCGCGCCGCCAACGGCGGTATCGTTCCGATGCGTTACGTTTTCGCGAACGGCGCCAAAATCCTGTTGGTGCCCTGGGAGCCGCTGGAGCCGGATTCAACCTATACCATCTGGGTCGATCCGGGGCTGGCGGACATCAACGGCAACGAAACCATCACTCCCCTTGCGCGCACCTTTACCACCGGCGCGATCGAATGGGGCGAGGAACCGCCGGTCATCGGCACGACCAGCCCGGGCGCGGGACGCGATCCGGCATACTTCGCCGGTCAGATGCCGATCGAGGTCTGGTTCAGCCAGATCATGGATCGCGACAGCATCGTGCTGGGCGACAGCTTCGACGTGCTCGACCTCTCCGCCGAAAGATCCGTTCCCGGCACCATGCTGGTGTTCTTCAACCGCATCGCGTTTTACCCCAACGAGCCGTTGATCGCCGGCCATACCTACCGGATCGTGATGACCGACGACATCACCAACTACGCCGGCGTCAAACTGGATCTCGACCGCGATCATCAGCCGGGCGGGCCCGACGGCTTCCACGAGCGCTGGATCGAATTCATCGCCCTGGAGCGCAATCGGTGGGTGCCGCTGCGCCTGATGCTCTCGCCGGTGATCGACGTCAACGGTTCGGGCACCATCGACAATACCGAAACCATTCCCGACCAGGACACCAACGTTTTCCACATCAAGAATCCGCTCATTCCCGACCCGAGCTATGCCGTCGGATACATGATCGCCTACGTCAAGGGCCTGGCCTACAACGAGTCGGGACAGCCGTACATCGACATCGAACTGGGGCAAGGCATCAGCATGATCTCGACCAGCACGCAGGTCGACCTGAGCGTGATTTTCGGCCTGTTGGGAATGGGCGATCTGCTGGATGCGAAAGACGGGCTGTTCTCGCCGATGGGACGGATCATCATCGACTTGATCGAGCCGGGACTGGCGCCCTCGACCGAATCGGTCCACCACACCACGGCCTTGGATGTGTCGATGCTCGCCTATTTCGGCGTCGATAACAGTTACATCAACAACCTGTTGGAGCACGAAGTGTCGCTGAAGGCATCCGGGGATCTCACCTTCTCCCAGGAAGGCCTGATGGTCGTGGATATCACCGGCAAGATGACGCTGCACCTGAACCTGGTCATCCCGCTGATCAACATCACGATTCCATTGCCGCTGCCGACCACGGTCAATCTCCGGGCGGTCAGCCGCAACCCGCTGTCGTGGTGGAACACTTTCTGAGCAACGGATATTAAAACGACTGAGGGCGCTGCCGGCAGCGCCCTTTTTCATTTGCGCGGCAGGTGGATCGGCCAACCCAGGCCGAGTTCGGCGGCCTCATGCCAGCCTTCGCTCAAGGTCGGATGCGGGTGAATCGTCCGGGCGACCTGGTGCAACGTCAATTCGTTTTCTAGGGCCAGCGCGGCTTCGCCGATCAACGCCGAGGCGTCACGGCCGACGATCTCCGCGCCGACGATCACCTGATCCGGCAAGCGGTAGATCCACTTGAAGTACCCCTCGCTGGCGCCCATGGTCAGCGCCTTGCCGAGCGCCTGATACGGAAAAACGGCTTCCTCGACCGATACTCCACTGGCGTCGGCGGCTTCTTTGGATAGCCCGACTGTCGCGATTTCCGGCGCGGTGAAGACGACCCCGGGGACGGCGCGCGGCGCAAAAATCGCGTTCTCGCCGGCGATCGCCGCCACGGCCACCAGCGCCTCCGCGCTGGCTTTGTGCGCCAGCATCGGCCCGGGGACGATGTCGCCGATGGCGAAAATCGCCGGGTCCTTGGTTCGCCGCTGCCCGTCCACCTCGATGAAACCGCGTGAATCGCGCGTCACCGCGGTGTTTTCCAGGCCGATCGAACCGGTGAACGGTTTGCGGCCGACCGTGACCAGGATTTTCTCGGCCTCCAGGATGCTCGTCGCGCCGTCCGGGCCGACGACCGTCAGTTTGCCGATGCCGCCGGCAACTTCCAGGCCGGTCGCCTTGGTTTGCAGCAGCGTCTTGATCTTCAACCGCCGCAAGTTGCGCTCCACCAGTTTGACGGCGTCGCGCGGCTGGCCGGTCAGCAAGCCGTCGAGCAACTCCACCACCGTGACCTGGCTGCCGAGCATGGCGTAAACCGTTCCCAATTCCATCCCGATGTACCCGCCGCCAACCACGATGAGCCGCGGCGGAATTTCACCGAGCGCCAAAGCTTCACGGCTGGAAATCACCACCTGGCCGTCGAAAGGAAGCCCGGGCACCTCGAACGGTTTCGAGCCGGTGGCGAGAATCGTCGCGCGGGTGGTCAGTTCACGCTCACCACCGGCCTCGCGGACGCGAATCGTCTTGGCATCAATGAATGAAGCCTCGCCGGCGATCACCGTGGCGCCGGCGGCTTTCAACAACGAGCCGACACCGGTGGTCAGGCGTTTGACGATCCGATCCTTCCAGGCGATGGAATTGCGCCATTCAATTGCCGGTTTTTCCACCGCGATACCCAGGGACCGGAAATCGCCGATCGCGGCGTAGGCGTCGGCGACGTGGATCAACGCCTTGCTGGGAATGCAACCATGATTCAGGCATTCGCCGCCCAGGGATTCCTTTTCGATCACCGCGGTTTTCAACCCTTTTTGCGCGGCGCGAATCCCGGCGACATAACCACCCGGGCCCGCTCCGATCACCACGACATCGAAGACTTCACTCATCATTCCCCTCGTTTTCCGCGGCCGGCGTGGTCGGGCCGCCGGTGGAATTCTTCTCATTCGCCAGATCCACCAGTTGCCGGTCGATGCGGTCGCGCAGATCACCGACCGGCGACCCGGCATTCTCCGCGATGGTCAACTGGTCTTTCAACGCCCGCAAACCGACCGCGTCGTCGGCCGCCGTATAAAGATCCAGCAGCCGCATGGCTGTCGCAAAATCATAACCATTGTTTTGCCAGATGGCGACCAGATACAGTTCGCGGCAAAGTCGGATCGCCTGCTCGGCGGGCCCGCCGGCGCCCAGTTGCTGGCATTCCGCCAGACCGCTTTCGTTATCGGCCTTCGCGTTTCCCGTCGCCCTGATGCTTTCCAGCCAGGCGCGGATCAGGGCGTGGTTGTCGCTCAACGGCTGGGAAAACGAAAAACACACATCGAAAATCCGTTGATCCTGAAACAGCGTGGTCGCGACCCATTGCCGGCCGGTGGCCGGCGAAACGTATTCGCGACCGATCGCGGTCAACGGGCCGCGCGACCATTTCCACAGATGGGACATCCGCCCGCCGCCGCTCTCGGCGATCATTTCGGCCTGAATCTGCCGCCGGCCGATCCAATCCAGCAGGCGCCAGGCCGCGATCCGCGTTTTCAGGGACGGTTGGCGAGTGGTGCGCAGCACCTGCAGCACTTGCGCCGGCGACCAATCCTCATTGAGCAACCAGGAACCGGGAAACGGCGCCAACATGCGCAACCGTTCTTTTAGAGGTTGAGGAAAAAACGCGACGCGCGCTTCGGACGGCGATCCGGTCGCCTGATAATAAACGGTCAATTCCCCCGGCAAAACGCGGGAAATTTCGTAACCGCCGGCCTGAAAAGGGACCGCCAGCGTCACTCCCGGCAGCGAGAGGGTCGAAAAATGAAGCACTTGCGGCGGCGGAAACGACGGGTTGGTCTGCAATTTGACGATCGGCCCGGCGGCGGGCAGACCGGACACCGACCAGGCCCAGAAATTTAGCCCGATGCCGCCGATGAGCAGCAAAGCCGCCAAGGTAACAAAGAGCCAGCGAAATCGTATCTTCGTGATCCGATTCGATTGCCCGGTGAATTTCATTGCCACTCATCGGGTTTGCCGTCACCGTCGGTGTCGGTGCCGCTGCGGGCGAATTTACCTTCCGCGGTAAAGGACTGGAACGAATCGTAGATTCCGTCGGCGTTGGAATCGAGTTGAATCCACCGCGTCGTGCCGTCCAGGTTGAACAAGGTTTCCTTGTCGAAAAGCCCGTCGCCGTTGGTGTCTTCCTCCAAGGAGACGCGAATCCCTTCGCCGTTGAGCGATTCGATTTTCTCGATGACGCCATCGCCGTCGCTGTCGTAGCGGCGTTGAAAGATTTGCCGCGAACCCCGGTAAACGAGATACAGATCCAGGTAGCCGTTTTGCTTGGTGTCCGATCCTTCCATCAACAGGCGACCGGTCGCATCGTATCGCTCGTAGGCGTCGAATAAACCGTCGCCCGTGCGATCGCTCCAACTTTCCGACAACTGACCCTTGACGTTGAAGAATTCGATCTTGGACACCAGGTTGGGATTGGGGTTCGCGTAATGGTACGCAATGCGCACCGCGTCGTTCCGGCCGAAGATCTGCACTTGATCGACCCGGCCGTCGGCGTTCGTGTCCAAGCGGGCCAGGCGCGGCCGGCCGTTCACGTCGAGCAGGACGATTTTTTCCATCACCTTGTCGTGATTTTCATCGAACCGGCGTTCCACGACCTTGCCGTCGGCGCCGTAAATATCCCAGAGATCGGTTTTCCCGTCGCCGTTGGCGTCGATGGGTTTGGCTTCGCCCGGTTTTATTTTTTCGACTTTGGCTTCGCCGGTGAACCGGCCGATCGCCGCGTAGAAAATCGCCACCACGGCGATCAGCAACGCCACGATGATCGGCGCGATATAAGCGGCCTTCGGCGAGCGCGCCTCGGTCGGCGCTTCGCCGGCTTCCTTTTTCTTGGCGATGACCCGGCGAATCGCGGCGTTTTTTCGGGTCGACATGCCGCACTCGGGGCAGATCTGCTCTTTCAAAGCGACCGTTTTACCGCAACTCGCGCAGGTTTTCGTGAAGAGCTGACCACAGGCATCGCAGCGGTCGTAACTGTAGTTTTTCGTCCCGCAATTCGGGCAGTTGATGCCTTTCAGGATGGGGGTCGATCGCGTGGGCCCGGGGGATAAAAGAGCGCCGCAAAAGGTGCACTGAGTGCTGTCGAACGGAATTTCGTTCTGACAGAGCGGGCAAACAATTAAGTAATCCTTCATTGCGCTCCCGATCGGTTCAAAAACCAGCTAACAGGATTTTGCCGAAAAATCAAGACGTTTTCGGCAAATCGAGGCTTCGGGATGCGGCCGGGCGAACCCTCGCCCGAAAAAAAAGCCCGGGATCGCGAGATCCCGGGCCGGTGAGGATCAATCGGTGATCGGTTAGAAGATCACGTCGAACGGGCTGGTGTCGCAAGTCTTGAAGTAGTCGGCGATGACCTGCGCTTCGGGCAAAATGTTGTTGACGAACCAGATGGCCGTCTGAATCTTGTTGTGGAGGTAGCGAGCTTCCTCGTTTTCCTTCACCAAGGCCTTTTGCTTCGCCGCGTCGCCCGCCGCGCCCTTTTCCTCGTACAGCTTGTTGAGCAGTTCGCTGGCTTTCACCGCCATCTCGAGGTGCAGGTGCGAGAGCAGGATGTGACCGAACATGTCGAGGAACGGCCGCGCCTGGAGAATCGGGATCAGCTTCTCTTTGAAGCTTTCCTTCTTCATGAAGCCGCCGAGGCTCATCACGGTCATCGCCAGGGTTTCCTGGGATTTCTGCAGCTTTTTGACGTAGGCGCCGAGCGCGTGGCCGGCGTTTTTCTGGCAGAAACCGGCCAGTTCCTGCATGTAGGTCATGAACAGGGTGCCGCTCTTCATGGTCAGTTTGCGGCCCAAGAGATCCATCGCCTGAATGCCGTTGGTGCCTTCGTAGATCGAGGTGATCTTGGTGTCGCGGGCGTACTGTTCGACCGGATACTCGGAGCAGTAGCCGTAGCCGCCGTACACCTGGATCGCCTGCTCGGTGACGTCGTAGGCCCAATCGGAGCAATAAGCTTTGCAGATCGGGACGAACAGCTCGACCAGGCCGTGGTAACGGTCTTTGTCCGAGCCTTCGGAGACCTTGGAAAGGTCATCGTAGTAAGCCGTTTTGGCCAACAGGGCGCGGAAGCCTTCGGAGAAGGCCTTGCAGAACATCAGCATCCGGCGGATGTCCGGGTGTTCGACGATCGGGACGCCCGGCGCGTCGTGCTGGGCCATGTCTTTCACGTGACGGAACTGGACGCGCTCTTTCGCGTAATTCAGGGCGTTGAGCCAGGCGGTGTTGGCCACCGCGGCCGCCTGCAGACCGACGTACAACCGGGCTTCGTTCATCATCATGAACATGTACTGAATGCCGCAGTTTTCCTCGCCGACCAGCCAGCCCTTGCACTTGCCGTTTTCGCCGAAGTTCAACGTGCAGGTGGCCGAGCCCTTGATGCCCATCTTGTGCTCGATGCCGCCGGTGGTCACGTCGTTGAATTCGCCGATGCTGCCGTCGTCGTTAACCAGGAATTTCGGGACCAGCAACAGGCTGATGCCCTTCACGCCTCCCGGGGCGCCATCGATGCGGGCGAGCACGGGGTGAATGATGTTTTCGCACATATTGTGATCGCCGGACGAGATGAAGATCTTCGTGCCGGTCACGTTGAACGTGCCGTCGGGGTTCCGCTTGGCGGAGGTCTTCACCGCGCCGACATCGGAACCGGCGCCCGGTTCGGTGAGGCACATGGTGCCGGCCCATTCGCCGGTGAACATCTTGGGCAGGTACTTGTTCTTGAGTTCGTCGCTGGCGAAGTGATCGAACATGCGGGCCGCGCCGATCGACAACTCGGGATACATGGTGAACGCGGTGCAAGCGCCGCAGAAGAATTCCATGAAGATCATGTTGATGGTGGCCGGCCAACCCATGCCGCCCCATTCCGGGTTGGCGGACAGGGTCAGGAAGCCGTTTTCCACGAAGGTGTCGTAGGCTTCTTTGAAGCCCGCCGGCACGTAGACGTGGCCGTTTTCGAACTTCACGCCGTTCTTGTCGCCGATTTCATTCAGCGGCGCGATGACGTCCTGGGCGATTTTCAACGCCGTCTGGACCATCTGCCAGGCGGTGTCCCAGTCAAAGCCGGCTTCCTGGAATTTGGGATATTTACCCAATTCCCCGACATTCAAGTAATCCTGCAAAACGAAGCGAATGTCGCGCTCGTCAACCAAGTAATGGCCCATGGGTACCCTCCTTCATCGGTATGCATGCAATATCGTTAGTAGTGAGACTACAGGTGCATCTACAATTGGTGAATGAATACTCATTCAGAACAGACGGAGGCTAGCATAAAAGCGACGGGGCCGTCAAGGCAAATCACCCGGCAAATCGCCCGCGATCCGCCGGGCGCGAATAGCGCTTGACAAGACTGGGGCATCCCGTTATACATGGCATCCCTGTTCGGTAGGAAGAACCGCGGATTCGCGGTGGAAGTACATGATTTTTCAGGAGGCAAGAAGGTGGCTAACCACAAAAGCGCCGAGAAACGGATGCGGCAGAGCGAAGACAGACGGTTGCGCAACCGCACCATCCGTTCCCAGGTGAAGACTGAAACCAAAAAGATGCAGACCGTGATCGAATCCGGCGAAGCCGCCGCCGTGAAATCGCAATTGAAAGAGACGATGTCCCAACTGGCGAAAGCGGGCAGCAAGGGCGTGATGAAGAAAAAGACCGTCAGCCGCCGCATCGGCCGCCTGGCAAAAGCCGCCAACAAGAAGTTAGCGCCGACGACATAGATCGAGGATCAAACGTTCGAGGATCGCCCGCTCGTTGCTGCGGCCGTCCTTGAGCAGCAGGTCGAAACGCGCCAACGCCAAGAGACCGTCGCGCAACGCCTGCTGGCTGAACGTTTTGGCCTGCAGCAAAGTTTTCTTCGCCAACCACGGCGTCGTCCCCAAAGCGCGGGCGGCGTCGTTTTCATTTAACTTTTCTTTCAACAAAAGCCGCGCGGCGATCAATTGCCGCAAGCTGCGGCCCATCAGCGACAGCACCGCCAGCGGCGATTGTCCCTGGTCGATCATCTCCTTGACGATCCGCAGCGCCTCGGCCGTCCGCCGTTCGGTGATCAGGTCGAACAACTCGTAAAAGGTCTGTTCCTTTACCGACGCCATCACCGCCGTCAAATCGTCGACCCGAACCGGCTTGCCCCCCGCGTGCAGAGCCGCCTTTTCCAGCTCGCGCGCCACGGCCGCCAGGTCGGTGCCGACGGCGTGAATCAGATACGCGCCCGCCTCGGCGTCCAACTCGACTTTCATTTCGCGGGCGATCGCCTGCACCCACGGCCGCATCCGGTTTTCGTAAAGCCGTTCGAACTCCAGCACCAACCCGGATTTTTTCGCCAGCTTGGTCAGTTTGGCCCGGCCGTCGATTTTTTCGGCGAGCAGCACCAGGACGGTGAAATCGGCGGGCGATTCGAGGTAATCGGTCAACGCTTCCTGATCTTTCGCCTTGGCTTTGTGCCATTGATTGAGAATAATCAGGCGATGTTTGGACATCATCGGCAGACTGTTGGCCAGCCGCGGCACGTCGGCCAGGTTATCGTCACCGACCTGAAACACGTCGGTGTTCAGATCGGCCATCGCGCCCAGCGGCACCGCCGCGGTGATTCGCCGGCGGGCAAGATCCAACTGATAGGATTGCGGCCCGGCCACCAGGTAGACCGGCTTCAGCCCTTCGGCCAGACTTTTTTCCAGCGCCTCGATCGACATGCTCATTCAAACCCGTCGAAAATGCGGTCGTGAACATCGGCCGAAACTTCGCGCGCCAACCAGTCGATCGCCGCCGTTTTGTTGGCCTCGCTTTCGAAAATATCGGCCACGGCGCGATACTCGCGGACCTTGACGAGGTTGTCGTCCGACCATAGCACGACTTGATCGCGATCGATCAACCGGATCGACACCCGCAGTTGCGCCCGGTACTCGACGGCGTAATCGCTGGTCGAGAAGGAGATCGGCGCGGTTTTAAACTTGGTGACCGTGCCCAGCAAAACGGCGTCGGCCTGGTCGGCGTCGGCCAGGCTGACCCACCCGCTTTCCGCGAAACGGCGGCGCAGTTCGTCGGTCAGCTTGGCTTCCAGCCCTGGTTCCATGGTGTCGTTTTTCAGAACGGGGATCGCCAAGCGCTTGATTTGCGGAGGCAAGTTATTGCCCGGGCGGGCCAGATGGTAACCGCACCCGGCCAGCAGGAGGCCGGCCGTGAAAGACAAGAGGACAATAAAGAAACGGGAACCGGCAAAACGCCGGTTCCCGTGGGGTTTATGCAACGTGACTGCCGAACGGCTCACTGTTGTTGCGGTTTGAAGGGCTTCCAATCGACGGTGTTGTCCTTCATTTTCCAGATCACGACCGCTTCTTTGGTTTCGTTGTTTTCGACGTAATTGACGAGCCACCAAATCTCGCTCTTTTCGATGTTGAAGGGAGCGATCGGCTTGGTAAAGTAGGCGGTATCGTTGAATTCCTTCGCCGCGGTGTTCATGATTTTGGAAAAATCCATACCGAGCTTTTTATCCTGGGAACGCTTGTAGACCACTTTTTCGTCGGTAACGACATAGACATCCATCAACGTGAATTTACCCTGCCAGACCGACACTTGATATTGCAGATTGTTCAGGCCGTTCGCGTCCCATTTGGCGGACACATAGTTCAGATTCATTCCGGCCGGACATTTGTGGTAGGTGCCGAAGGGAATTTTTTTCAGGCTGAAATCGCGGACCTCGGCCGAAGCCAGGCCAGCCAAGGAAATCGCCAGTGCCACGATGGTCAAGCATACAAAAACTTTACGCATTTCCATTCTCCCGCGGGCGTTTAACTTTTGATTTCTCGTGCCCGAACTTTCTAATGGAATTAGCCGCCGCTGTCAACTCAATAATAGACGATCAGCCCCGCCGCCGCGCCGCCGTGCGACATCTCCAGACGGGTCTCTTTCGACGCCCGGGGTATTTCCAACCGGTACTCGGTAGCAGAAGCAAATTGATACCGGCCGACGAGAAAAACACCGACCCAATCGGTGATTCGCACGTCCAGGCCGACCTCGCCGCCATAGACGGCCAACCAGTCATGTCCGTTGACGGTCAACTCGTCGTGCTTGAGCGGAATGGGGCTGTCGATGTCCTCGGGTTCCATCCGATAACTCAGGTAAATCGTGCCGCCGATCGCGCCGATGAACGGATTTACCCGGTAACGCGGTAGAATTTCGGCATAAACGCCGGCCAGCAGCGGCGTAGCAGTGGCCGTGTTGATCCGGCGATAGCTTGCGTAACCGAGCGCGGCATCCTGTTTGTAATAGCCCATCAGGTACCCCGACTGCAGGGAAACCGCGAGCCAGGGAATGGGGTGGTATTTGAACCCGAGCGTCCCGCCGTAAAGGTATCCGAAGGCGTCGAACGTTTCCTCGGCCAATGGATAGTAGAGGGTCGGCGCCAATTGAAAACTGGCCCGCCGGACGAACGGCTTAGGAGCCGATTCGGGTGTGGCGACGACGACTTCCCCGCCCTCTTCCGCCTGCGGCGTTGCCGTCTCGGCGGGAGGAGCGGGTGGCTCGGCTTCGGTCGGAGCGGGCTCGGTCACCGTGATGACCTCCGACGAATCATCCGACACCGGCGGTGTTTCTTCGCCGGGAAGTGCCGGCGGCTGGTCGGCCGGCGGCGTTTCCACGGGGGCGGGAGGCGGCGGCTGATCGACCGGCAGCGGTGTCGTTTCCTCCTCGGGTGGCGGCGTCGCCTCGCCGCTTTCATCGCCCGAATCCTGGGCCCAGGCCGCCGAAAACAGGAGGGAAATCGCCACCGCCAACAACAAGGCGAGCAACCGATTGGCTTTATCCGGCAAGCGTTGCGGCACGTCGTTCCCCTCTTCCCGCCAGGGTTCGCTCAACCGAGCGGGATCTCGACCTGAAAAAATTTATGATCGTAATGCGGAATGATGGCCTTCGCCTTGATCGCCGCGACCAAAGACGCCGCATCGACAACTTGAGCCGGCAGGTTGGTCGAACATTTTCCCAACACCGAGACTTCATGGGCGTCGCTGCCGCCGCTCATCGCCAGGCCGAAATCGTTGGCGACCCGCATCAGATTTTGGAAATAGCCGGTTTTCAACAACCCCTGCCGGTTGAGGTTGATCATGGTGCCGTTGAACAGTTCCAGGCCGTCGACGTGCGACGCCACCGATTCCACCTCGGGCAGGTGCGACACTTCGTATACTTTCGCTCGCTGGTTGACGAACGGATGCGCCCAGATCACGGCGGAGCGGTCGCGGCCGCCCAGGTCGCCGATTGAATTCAATTTTTCGGGGATCGAGCGGAGAAAATCCTCGTCGGCCGAAAAGACCAGAAAATCGCCCTCGGCGGTGCGGATTTCCAAGCCGCAGACCACCGTGGTCGCCGGCAACAGCCGCCGCAATTCAAGGCAGCTTTCGATCGTGCCGAAATCGGTGATCGTGGCCAAGGTGCGCGGTTCGTTTTGCAGGAAGGCCGCGACATCGCTCACCGCGACTTTCGAGGTCGTCGAGCGATTGCTGTGAATGTGCAGATCGACCTGCGGCATGCGGTTTTTATCCCTGGAGTTGCGCCCTGGCCTTGGCGACCAGGCCGCCGAAGTCCTCGATGCGCCAATTGCCGTCGATTCGGATCAATTTGACCTTGACCGTCGCCTCGGTCTTGCTGTCCTCGCCGAACGACATCGGATCGAGCGTGAGGTTATCGCCTTTAATGAGGTGAACCTTGATCGTCGCCTTGTCGCCATCGATTTCCGGCTGGCCGACGATCTCGGCCTTTTTCATCCGGATCAAGTCGAGGTAGGCGCAGATTTCGGTGTTGGCGTTACCGGTCAGAAACAGTTGGCGCAGCCGGGCGCGCGCTTCCTGGTAACGGCGCGCTTTAGCCGGATCTTTTTCCGGCGCGCGGTTGGCGGCCTGGAAATCCTGGTCGAGCGCCACATTCAACGCGGCGAAGAAGGCGAACAGGGCGCTTTCCGGCGCGCTTTGATCGGCGGGAATATCCGGCGCGGTGGCGGCGGGTTGGGCCGCGCCAGGGGCGGCGTTGGGAGCCGCGGCGTCCGCGGGCGCCGGCGACGCGCCGGCCGCCAGTTGCTCCGCCGTTTTTTTCTCACCACCGCAGGCGGCGACGACGACCACGAGAAACAAGACGATCCAGAGCCGTTTCATGGAATTTCCTTTGCGTCAGCCCGTTCCGGCACGTTGTATTGCGATGCGTTGAAATCAATCACCGGTTCGTCCGCTCGTCAATAGCGCGCCGGCGACGGTCATTTTCGCATTTCGCGGGGAGCGCGACAATCGACCGGCCGCTTATTCGGCCGCGGCCAGGTCGCCCAGCTCAAAGGCCTTGGCGTTGGTCGCCCGGAATTTTTCCGGCACGGCTTCGATGACGACCCGGCGCACGGCCTCCTTTTCCACCGGCAAAGAGCGGGCGTGCGTCATCGCGCCCATGAGTACGGCGTTAACCGCCATGGCGTTGCCGGCCTGTTCCGCCAGCGCGGTCGCGTCCAGGGCGATCACCCGGCCGACCGCTGCGCGCACCTGATCCAGTATTTTTTCCAGCGGCGGGTACTTGCCTTGGCCGATCGTCACCGTGAACGGCACGATGGGCCGGGTGTTGATCACCGCCACCGTCTTGCGCGAACAGTACGGCAAGGCCCGCAAGGCCTCGAGCGGCTCGAAGGCCAGCAGAATGTCGGCGTCGCCCCGGCCGATCAGCGGGCTCTTGGCCCCGCCGATCAAAACAGTGCTTTCGACCACACCGCCGCGTTGGCTCATGCCGTGCACCTCGGAGACCGTGACGGGCAGACCGGCCGCCAGGGCCGCTTCGCCGAGCAGCCGGCTGGCCGTCAGGCTGCCCTGCCCGCCCACGCCGCAGATGTAGACTCGCGTG
Organism: Myxococcales bacterium; assembly: GCA_012517325.1. NCBI lineage: Bacteria > Pseudomonadati > Myxococcota > Myxococcia > Myxococcales > Myxococcales bacterium. Next base: position 30,806 of record JAAYVF010000130.1, read on the forward strand.
TTGCCATCGGGTTTCATGAGCTTGCCTCTTTCGTCAACAAGGACACCGGGACGATGGCGCCATTGGGGCAGACCTGGACGCAGGCGCCGCAGCCGTCGCAAAGAATCGGATTGATCTGAATCCGGCCGTTGTCCTGGTAAAACGCCGGACAACCGAAATTGTCGAGGCAATTGTGGCAAGCCGCGCAAAGCCCGCAGGCCAGGCAGCGGTCCGCCTCGCGCTTGGCGTCGGCCTCGCTGAGCGAGCCCTCCACCTCCGCGAAGCCGCCGACGGCTTCCGCTACCGGCAGCGACGGCGCATGGCGGCGCGGTTCCGGTGTCAAACCGACCGGTCGATAACGCGATTCGGCCAGCATGGACTCGCGATCGCGCCAGGCTTCGCGAACGACCTTTTCCGGCTGCTCGGCCAGCGCGCGGTCGATGCCGTACGCGGCGTATTTGCCCCATTGCAGGGCCGCCACGACGCTCGCCGGACCGGTGACGGCGTCGCCGCCGCCGAAGACGAACGGATCGGCGGTCGCGCCGGTTTGCGGATCGGCCTGTATCCGTCCCCAGCGATCGACCAGTTTTTCGCCAAGGCCGGTCAGGCTCTCGTCCGCCATCTGCCCGATCGCGGAAATCAACGTATCGGCCGTCAGAACGAACGTCTGGTCCGTCGGCTCGGGACGCGGCCGACCTGATTTGTCCGGAGCGCTCAATCTCATCCGGCGGCAAGTGACGGTCAGACGCGCGCCGTCGCGCGTGATTTTTTCGGGCGCGCCCAATTCGATCAAGCCGACGCCTTCCGCGATCGCGGCCGCGATCTCGGCGCCGATCGCCGGCATTTCCGCCCGCGTCCGACGATAAAGCACGGTCACACGCGACGCCCTCAGGCGAAGCGCCGTGCGCGCCGCGTCGATCGCGCTGTTGCCGCCGCCGACGACCACAACCTCACCGGCCAGTTGCGGCTTCCCGCCGCCATTCACTTCCCGTAAAAATTGCAGCGCGTCGCGCACGCCCGGCGAATCCTCGCCCGGTATGCCCAGTGCCGCGCCGCGTGGTTGACCGAGCGCCAGAAAAACCGCGGCATAGCCATCGCGCTTCAATCCGTCCAGATTGAAATCGACGCCGAAGCGCGCGCCGTAGCGAAAACGTACGCCCAGATCGGCGAGCATGACCAGATCCTTGTTCAGTTCCTCGCGCGGCAGGCGGTATTCCGGGATGCCCCAGCGGCAAAGGCCGCCCGCTTCGCTTTCCGCCTCGAAAATCTCGACCTCATAACCGCGCCAACGCAGATCGAAGGCGCACGACAGGCCCGCCGGGCCGGCGCCGACGACCGCGACTTTCTTGCCTTTCCCGCGAATCGTTTCCTTGAGCTTGGCGACGTAGGCGGCGCGGTCGGCCGGCGTTTCCCGCTCCATCGCGAATCGCTTGAGCGCGTTGACGGCGATCGGCTCGTCGATGTCGCCGCGCACACAGACTGCCTCGCACGGATGGTTGCAAACGCGGCAGACGACGTGCGGCAGGATCAGGCGCTGGCGGATCAGCGCGCGCGCCTCGGCGTAGCGCCCGGCGGCGATCTGCTCGACGTATCCCTGCACGCACAGGCCGAGCGGACAGGCCGCCTCGCACGGCGGATGCTCCATCTTCGCCGGCGCGGACTCGGGGTATAGTTCCGGCGCGTCCGGCCCGGCGGCGACCCGCGCCAACCCGCGGGCCAACGCGTAATGCCGTTGCGGCAGCAGGTCGCATTGCAGGCCTTGCGCCTTGCGGCCGCAGACCATGCAGCGGTCGTGATCGATCGCGAATTTTTCCGCCTCTTTCTTTTTGCCCGACGATTTCTTCGCGAACAGCGGACAGGCGCTCCGCGAGATCAATACATTGGTTCCCGGTTGGCGGCGCAACGCGCGGATCGTTTCCAGGCTTTCCTTGAAGTGCGTCGGATCGATCACCTCGACCCGTTCGACGCCCGCCGCGCGCGCCAGCGCCGCGAGGTCCACCGCCAGTTCGCCCTGGCTGGACGTTCCCGGATGCGGCTGGTGACCGGTCATGCCCGTGGTGCCGTTGTCCATGATGATCAGCAGTAAATCGCGGTGTTGGTGCACCGAATTGATCAGGCCCGTCAGGCCGGAATGATAAAAGGTCGAATCGCCGAGGAAGGACACGACCGGCTTGTCCTGCGTCGCGGCGAATCCGCCGGAACTGCTGGCCGATGATCCCATGCAGATGAAGTAGTCGCCCATGCCGATCGGCGGCGCGAAGCCGAGGGTGTAGCAGCCGATGTCCGACAGGTACAACGCCTCGTCGCCGACCGCCAGCTTGACCGCGTAATACGTGGCGCGGTGCGGGCAGCCGGGGCAGAGAATCGGCGGCCGTCCCGGCAGGCTGGTCGGATCGGCCGTCGTTTCACGGTCCCAATCCAGCCCGAGGATCTGCGTCAGCGCCGCCGTCACTACGTCGGGACCCACCTCGCCGAGCAGTGAAAAATGGCCGCTTTCCTTGCCGAAAATCGGCACCAGCTTGCCGGCGCGGACGCAGGCCGAGCGCAGTTCATCCTCGAGAATCGGGTCCAGTTCCTCGACCACCAGCGCCCGCTCGATCTCCTTCACCCAATCCGCCAACCGCCGACGGGGAACCGGATAGGACGTGGCCAGTGCGAACACCCGGACCTGGGTTTCGACGCCCAGGCGCTTGATGACATCCTCGACGTAACAGGCCGAAACGCCGCCGGTCAGAATGCCCAGGCGGCCTTCGCCCCACTGCCGGTTGAGCGGCGAGGTTTCGAATTCCGCCTCGATTTTCCGCAGGTTTTCCTCGACCACCGGATGGCGCAGTTTAGCCACCGCCGGCACCGGGGTGAACCGGCGCTTATCGGGCACGAAACCCAGGCGGGTTTTTTCCGGCGGCAGTTCGCCGATTGCCACCGCCGCCCGTGTGTGGCTGACGCGGGTCGTGGTGCGCAGCAACACCGGCGTCTGATGCCGTTCCGACAAAACGAAAGCCTCCTGGACCAGCCGATAGGCCTCTTCGGGCGTGGCCGGTTCGAGCATCGGCAATTTGCCGAGCCGGGCGTAATGGCGGTTGTCCTGTTCGTTCTGGCTGCTGTGACAACCGGGATCGTCCGCCGTGACCAACACCAGGCCGCCGCGCACGCCGATGTAGGACAGCGTCATCAGGGGATCGGCGGCCACGTTGACCCCGACGTGTTTCATGGCGACCAGCGTGCGGACGCCCGCGGCAGCCGCCGCGCCGGCCACTTCCAGCGCGACTTTTTCATTGACGGAGTATTCGAAGACGACGCCGGCGTCTCCGTGCAGCTTGGCGAAGGTGTCGCCGATTTCCGAACTGGGGGTGCCGGGATACGTGGACATGAAGCCGACGCCGGCTTCCAGCGCGCCGCGCACGATCGCTTCGTTTCCGAGCAGCAGCAGGCGGGTGTTTTGTGCGGTGACCAATGGGTGCATGCCTTGGCTCCTTCGACTTGGCGTCAGTCTAAAGAGAGCCGGCAAGCGGGTCAACCAGAAGCGGCCGGCCGCGAAAAAACCTTTGAAAACCAGCGTTGGTTGACACCTCCGGTTCGCCTTCCTAAGATGCCGTTGCTCCGTGTTTTTTGGCTAGTGAACGTCGACACACCTTCAGGAGAGAAGCCAATGACCGTTCGTGGTGAAACAGTACTCGTCCTGGGCGGCTGGGGGCTGGTCGGCCGCGCCGTCTGTCATGAACTCATGCAAGACCATCCGAAACGAATGGTTGTCTGCAGCCTCACCAAGGAGGAGGCGGAAGAAGCCGTCCGCGATCTCGAACGCGAGCGCGACCAGATGAACGAGGCGGACGGCGAAAAGATCAAAACCAGGTTCGTCGCCGAATGGGGCGATATTTTCGCCCGCCTGGAATTCAAGGATCGCAACGCCCGCGAAATCAAGGACAACAAGGATCTGGAAAAGATCATCGACGATACGTTCAACGATCTGAAAAAAATCAATCTCGACCGGATGTTCCTGTACCACATGATCAACAAGTACAAGCCGGCGGTGGTCATCGACGCGATCAACACCGCGACCATCGTGGCCTACAAGGACATTTACGCGGCCACGCTCGACCTGCGGCTGAAGCTCGAGGCCTTGGAAAAAGCCCAGGCCGGCTCCGGCGATCTCGATCAGGCGGTCAGGGACATCGGCCACAGCATCCGCGAACACCTGTCGAGCATCTATCTGCCGCGGCTGATCCGCCACATCCAGATCATGTACCTCGCGCTGAAGAAAGTGCGGACCAAGTTCTTCGTGAAAATCGGCACCACCGGCACCGGCGGCATGGGCCTCAACATTCCGTATACGCATTCCGAGGAAAAGCCGAGCCAGAAGCTGCTGTCGAAAAGCGCGGTGGCCGGCGCCCACAGCCTGCTGCTGTTTTTGATGGCCAACACCCCGGACACGGCGTTCACCATCGAGATCAAGCCGGCGGCGGCGATTGCCTGGAAGTCGATCGATCACGGCACGGTGAAGCGCGGCAAGACGCCGATCGCGCTGTACGACAACCCGCCGAAGAAGGCCTTCGCGCTGGGGCAGTACCTTTCGCTCGACCTGCCCTGCGCCCAGGCCGGCGACCGCATTGTCGACACCGGCAAGGCGCTCGAGGCGGTATACATCAACACCGGCGAAAACGGTTTGTTCTCGCAGGGCGAGTTCACCGCGATCACCACGACCGGCCAGATGGAATACGTCACGCCGGAGGAAATCGCGCGCAACGTCCGCGCCGAATTGCTGGGCGGCAACACCGGCCACGACATCATCACGGCGCTGAAAAACTCGATCATGAGCAGCACCTACCGCGCCGGGTTCATGCGCGACATGGCGATCCAACGCCTGAACAAGCTCGAAAAGGAGCACGGCGAGAGCGTGGCCTTCGAAATCCTCGGCCCGCCCCGGTTGTCGAAGTTGCTGTACGAGGCTTATCTGTTGAAGCAGGCCTACGGCACGCCCGAAAAAATCGCGGCGCAGACTCCTGCCGACATGGCCGCCAAGCTCGAAGGCCTGGTCACGAAAAACGCCGACCTGCGCCAGGCGATCATTTCCATCGGGGTGCCGATTCTGCTGAGCGACGGCGAGCGCCTGTTGCGCGGCCCGAAAATCGTCAGCCCGCCGTTCCGCGGCGACAACCAGATTCCGCTGACCCCGCGCCTGGTCGATCAATATTGCGAGGAAGGCTGGGTTGACTTGCGCGTCGCCAACCTCGCCGTCTGGCGCCAGCGGATCGAAAAGTTGACCGGCCTGCTCGACGCCGTGGATTGGTCGAAAGAAGGCGCCAACACCTCCAGCCGATTTAATCGCAAGAACTACCTCGACGAAAGCGGTAAGCTCAACATCGGCGAGATCGTCGGCTGGATCTTCAACACCGAGGAAGGCGGCAGCCGGATGAACTTCGTGCCCATCAAGGCTCGCCCGCTGAAGCCGCTGAAGCAGTAGGATTACGTTTTAAGTGATAGCGGCCGACCGGTGATGCCGGTCGGCCGATTTTTCTTTCGCTTCCCGTTTATTTTTTTTGTTTAAGTATTTTTCATAATTTTCTTTTACTCCTTCAATTTCTTCGTATTCTCGCTTTTCATAATTATATTCAGCCGCATAAAAAACAGTCACATCGTCATGATCAAAACCGTGGAGTAAAAGAATCGCCGGCCCTTCCGTCAGATTGCGACTGAACATTTCAGCGATCTCCTTTCGAATTTTATTCAAACGTTCGCGCGTCGCATCACCACGATCCTTATCGCCTCCAATATACGTTAAGGTGATGACATCGTTGTTTATCTGCATATGAAGCAGATCGCAATAAAGCAATTTTTTGGCATTTTTTTTATATCTTTCTCGAAATTCGCTATAGCTTTCGCAATATAATGAAAATTCTCTTACAATTTCATCATTGATTATTTTTATAACTTTTTCTTTTTTTTCAATTTCAATGTATATCCTCTTTTGCAAGTATTGACTGTATGTCTCATCTTTTTTTATTTTCACAGTATCAACATGCTTTTCATAATACTCAGTTAGGAGCGCCTTTTTATCATTTGTCTTTTGGAAAACATTAAATCCATAAATAGCTTTGAAAGCATCCTTCGGTTTAACGCTCTCACTTGTTCTGTCCCATTCCTGGAGTTGATCACAAAGCGATAGTAAAAAAGCAATCGGATGCTCGGTGAACTTCACGGAAAGAGATTTATAGGTAGTCTGCCTGATGTTGTGCAACGCCATTGCCGCGCAGGCTACCGCAATATCTTCTTGAATTTCTTTTCGCTTTTTTAAATATTCCTCGTGCCTACTGTTATATGTGTACAAATAGTATGCATCGCACATTTCTTTTTTCTCGAATTTCAATCCGATTTCATGCAAATCCAAATGTAACGTTAAAAGAAGAAATAATGCGCTTGCGACCCCATGATCAAGATCTTCAATCTGCAATTGGTCTTGGAACAATGCTGTCAACGAAGTCAGCACGACCGTCTGATCCTTGAATACCGATTCGTCCGATTCATTTGAAGATTCTTTTGTAAAGGAAAATTCATTTTCTCGAATGACACGGCTGATACGCATTAAAAGGTTTTTCACTTCGTCCTCAATGTATTTATCTCTTTTCAAATGGATATGCGAAAGAGTAAAACCGGGAACATGGTTGAAAAATTCCTCTTGCAAGGTCTTTTGCAAATATTTGAGCGATTCCGCCACATAACCGACATCGTGAAAGAGTGAGGCAATCAACCATGTCCGCATGGTCCGAATATAAAGATCGCTGTTCGAAATATTTTCGCCGGAATATTTGATCCAGTTTCGCCGGATTTCAGGCATCAACCCTTCAAGAATCCGACAACCCATTAAAAAAACATAAATCACATGAATGAAATGGTCTCGATATTTGGATGAGAATGAGAAAAGGATTTTTTCTTGTTTTTGATAAATATCGAGCAATTCGAAGGTAAGACTTTCGGCAAAGAACAAACGAGTTAATATTCTTGCTAATTCCAAAGCGCTTTCGCTGGGATCTTCTTTTTCGGGTTCATTCTCTTTCTTGTTCAAACCTTTTGTTTTTATTTTCCATCCCGAATTCAATCGAAGTAACGAAAAATCCCTGAAAAATTTTTCGATATCTTCCTTGAACTTTTCCAATTTTTCATCATCATATTTTTTATTATATTCATCCTTACATAGATATTCCAATGCCTTATAAATGAATTTTTTTTGATCTCCTTTATCGGATTTTCGCCAATATGCCATCTGAGTGAAATATGCCCTAGGTTGAGACAAGCAGGAAGGAAGAATATGTAGCTCAGTGAGTTTGATCAATAAAGCCCGATATTCATCACGTATCGCATGAGATTCTATAAAATCTATATTGTTAGAATGTCTAATAAACTCATTAATTATCTTTTTCACTATTTCTTTATCTTTCGAAGTGTCCACTTTTAATTTATTCAATTGCTCGTAAAAATTCTTTTTTACATTGTTTTTATCCTTTTCTTCCAATTTTTTTAAAAATTCAGCAAGAGAGTCTTTCAAGTTCGTATCATTGCAATCAATTGAAGCAATCCCTTTGTTTAAATAAACATTGACAACAACTATATGTGCTAATAATTTATACATTTTCACTAAATCATTGTCGTCATTCATTAAATATTCTCCATATCACTTGTTGGCTTTTTTAAATGAAATGTAAAATCAATGGCGTGGTTGCGGTATTTTTATTTCATAACACCCATGATGTCAATGAAATTTATTCGATTAACTCATTTGCTATTTCGACGGTTGGCAAGTTATCAAAAAAGTGAATTACATTCTATATTTTCGCCAAGATCTCGTTCTCGATCCGCTTGATGTCGGCGGCGATGGCGGCGGCTTTTTCGTCGACGGCGTCACGCTGGGCGTAATCGCCGTGGTAGGCGATGTAGTGCTTGATCTTCGGTTCGGTGCCTGAGGGGCGGACGGTGACGGCGTCCAGGCCGCTGTCGCCGAGCACGAAAACCAGGACGTTGCTCCGGTCGAGGCCGAGGGATTTTTTCTCGCCGGTCGCCGCCCGCCACTCGGTGTCCCGCTGCCGGTCGATCACCGCCGTGACGGACAAGCCGGCGATCGCCGCCGGCGGCCGGTCGCGCAACGCGTCCATCAATTTGCGCATCTTTTCGGCGCCCGCCTCGCCCTCGAGAAACACCGAAAACGACGTGTCCGAAAAGTAGCCGTACGTGGCGTAGACCCGCTGCAGGCGCTCCCACAGCGATTCGCCGCGCGCCTTGTAGTAGGCGGCCATCTGCGCCGCCGTGACCGCCGCCGCGCCGCTGTCCTTGTCGCGCACCTCGGGGCTCACCATGTAACCGATGGATTCCTCGCAGGCGAAAACCAGCGAATGGGGCGGCTGCCCTTTTTCCTCGCGCTCGTGGATGACGGCCGCGATGTTCTTGAAGCCCACCAGCAGGTGATCGACGATTTCCACGCCGAACTTTTCGGCGATAGCGCGCAGCAGCTTCGTGGTGACCAGCGTGGTCAGTACGTAAGCGTCGGCCGGCAAACGGCCTTGTTCCTGCCGCCGGGCCAGAATGAATTCCAGCATCACCGCCTGGAACTGGTTGCCGGTCAAATAGGCAAATGTGCCGTCGGGCTTCGGCACGAAGATGCCGAGGCGGTCGGCGTCCGGGTCGCTCGCCATCACCAGGTCCGCCTCGATCCGGCGGCCCAGTTGTACCGCCGCGTCCATCGCCGCCGGCACCTCGGGGTTCGGATAGTTGTTGACCACCGTCGGAAAGCGGCCGTCGGGGACGGTCTGCGCCTCGGGCATTTGCACGGCGTCGAACCCGGCGGCTTTCAGGGCCGGCGGCACGTTGGTGAACCCGGCCCCGTGCAGCGGCGAATAGACAAGGGTCGCGGCGCGTTCGTCGCAGAAAATCGCGTCGCGCCGGATCATCTCGAGATAGGCGCGGTCGACGCGGTCGTCGAGCACCTCGACCAGCCCGGCGGCCTTGGCCTGATCCAGATCGAGGCGATCGAGTTTTTTCACCTGGCGGACCATCTCGAGAATCGCCTTGTCGTGCGGCGCCACCACCTGCCCGCCGTCTTCCCAGTAGGCTTTGAAGCCGTTGTCCTGCGGCGGGTTGTGGCTGGCGGTGACCACGACGCCGGCGATGGTTTTCAACAAGCGCACGGCGAACGACAGCAGCGGCGTGGTGCGCGGCCCGTCGAAGAGGTAGACCTTGATGCCCGCCGCGGCGATGACCTCGGCGGTGATGCGGGTGAATTCGGGGGACGACAGGCGCACGTCGTGCGCCACCACGACGCCGCGCCGGGCGAGCGAGCCGTCGCGGTCGAGGCTTTTGATGTAGGCGGCAACGCCCGCCGCCGATTCGCCGACCGTGCGCGCGTTCATGCGATTCGCGCCGACGCCCACGGTGCCGCGCCGGCCGCCGGTGCCGAAGGGAATGATCTGGTAGAACGCATCGATCAGCGGCGTCGGGCGGATGAGGTCGAGGACGCCGGCTTGAAATTCCTCGTATTCCGGATCGGTGAGCCAGGTGCTGGCGTTGTGGTAGGTGTCCGGGGTGATTTCCCCGACTTCACGCAGGAAATCGAGGATTTTCAGATAGTGCGCGATCCGTTCGTTCATCGGCGACTCCCAAGGTTTGCAATACCCGTTTGGTATCGGCGAAATTTTCGAACACGATATCGGCGCCCAGTTCGGCCAGGCGCGCGGCGCTGAAATTCAAGGTACCGACGCCCACCGCGGTGCACCCGTTGTCCTTGGCCGTGGCGATATCGCGGTCGGTATCGCCGATAATATATACATCCCGGCCGGGCCGAACCACCGTGCCGAGGTGGCGGGAGGCGCGTTCAAGGGCGATCGGCACGAGGCGCGAGCGGATTTCCTCGTCGCTGCCGAAAGCGCCGTAGGGGAAATAGCGCCACAGGTCGAAGTGCGACAGCTTCGCCCGCGCGCCGCCGATCACGTTGCCGGTCAAAAGGCCGATGGAAACGCCGGGGCATCCCGTCAGCGCCAGGATCAGTTCCTTCACGCCGGGATAGAGAATCGCCTTGGTGCTGCGCGGCATTTCCTCGGCGATGTACTGCTCGTACTTGGTGATCAGCGCGCGGATTTCCTGGTCCGGATCGGCGACCGGCAGGTTGTGCTTGACCAGCGCCTCACGGAAAATCGCCGGATCGACCTTGCCCTGAAAGTGGAACTCGGCGAACGAATTGGGAATCCGGTAGCGTTCCTCGAACGCCCGCTCCATGGCGCGCAGGCCGGCGCCGCCTGAAAGCATGATAGTGCCGTCGATATCAAAAAGAAAAATTTTCACGATCCGTCCTCAGCGAAAACTGCGTTCGAGGCGAGCCAGAACCGGATTGATGCTCTTCAACTGGTTGCGGTCGGCCACCACCGTCACTTCCAGTTTTTCCAACAGGCGATGGTCCGGGCCGAAACGGCTCGGCACCGTCTTGCCGAGGATTTCGGCGGCTTCGGCCGGTTCCAGATTGGATAAGGCGATTCCGGGCAGCGCCAGGCTGAACTGGGTCACTTGCAGGCGCCGCAGCACGTCGCAGATTTCCTGCACGATATTCCGGTATTGCTCGAGATTGAACTTCTCGCGTGCTCCCAATCCGAAAAGCAGGATCATCTTCACCGGCAGTTGGTGACTGGCCGGCATCAGCAGCGGTTCGCCCAGGCGGCCATCGATGAACCGGCGCATGATCAGCTTGGAAAACCGGCCGCACATCCGCCAATCGGTCAGCCCGGTCGGCCCCTTGAGCGGCCGCTCGTCCTGAAAAAAGGACAGCACCATCGCCTCGGCGGGGACCTGATCGATATCCTGGCTCGTGCCGCGAAGTTTCATTGCCCCTCGGGTTCCTCTTGTCCTTTGAAGTCCCGCGCGATTTTATCGATGATCCCGTTGATGAACGCGCCGGAATCCTCCGTGCCGAACCGTTTGCCGATCTCCACTGCCTCGTTGATCGTGACGTTCTTCGGTATTTCCGGGCAGTGCAGGATCTCGAACGTCGCCACGCGCAAAATATTGCGGTCCACGCCGGTCATGCGATCCAGCGTCCAGTTCTCGCTGTACTGCGCCAGCAGGTCGTCGATCTGCTTCTGGTTCGCCAGCACGCCGTACACGAGGCGATCGGAAAACTCCCGCACCTCCGGCGGCACCTGGATGTCGCGCCAGAACAGGTCGAGCACCAGTTCGATCGGCGTTTCCACCGCGTCATGCTGATAAAGAATCTGAAGCGTAAATTCGCGCGCTTTATGCCGATTGCCCATGATGTTCTATTTAATCTGCTCGTAAACGCTGATCATTTCCAACGCGGACAATGCCGCTTCCGCCCCTTTGTTGCCCGCCTTGCTGCCCGCCCGCTCGATGGCTTGCTCGAGCGTGTCGGTGGTCAGCACGCCGAAACTGATCGGCACCTTGGCCTCCAGCGCCGCCTGCGCGATGCCCTTGCTGACCTCGGCGGCGATGTACTCGAAGTGCGGCGTGCCGCCGCGGATCACCGCGCCCAGCGCGATCACCGCGTCGTATTTGCCGGAAAGCGCCAGTTGCCGGGCTACCGCCGGGATCTCGAACGAACCCGGAACCCAGACGACGGTGATGGCTTCCTTGTCGCCGTCGTGCCGGACGATCGCGTCCACCGCGCCGTCGAGCAGCTTGCTGGTCACGAAGCTGTTCCAACGCGACACCACGATGGCGAAGCGAAAGCCTTTGGCGACGATCTTTCCCTCAATTTGCTTCATGGTCGGAATCCTCGCAGCAGGGGTCCAGGTTTTCCAACTGGTGACCCAGTTTTTCCTTCTTGGTGCGCATGTACGCGATGTTTTCCCGCCGATACGGCACTTCGATCGGGATTCGTTCCAGGATATTGAGTCCGAAACCCGACAGGCCGATCATCTTCTTCGGGTTGTTGGTCAACAAGTTTATCTTCTTAATGCCCAGGGACACAAGGATCTGGGCGCCGACGCCATAATCGCGCAAATCGGGCTTGAAGCCCAGGCTGATATTGGCCTCGACGGTGTCCATGCCTTTTTCCTGCAGGGCATAGGCCTTGATCTTGTTGCCCAACCCGATGCCGCGGCCTTCCTGGTTCATGTACAATAGCACGCCTTTGCCCGATTTTTCGATCATGTGCATGGCTTTGTGCAACTGATCGCCGCAATCGCAGCGGAACGAGCCGAACACGTCGCCCGTCAGGCAGCTCGAGTGCACCCGGACCAGAACGGGATCGTCGCCCGCCACGTCTCCCTTGATCAGCGCCACGTGCTCGTGCTGGCCTTCCTCGACGTCCGAGACGAAAACCTTGGCGATGAACTCGCCGCCCCACTTGGTCGGCAGGTGGGCCTCGGCGATGCAGCGCACGTGGATTTCGTTCTTCATCCGGTATTCGATGATGTCGGCGATGGAACAGATCAGCAGCTCGTGCTCGGCGGCGAATTTGCGCAGGTCGGGCAACCGCGCCATGGTGCCGTCGTCCTTCATAACCTCGCAAATCACCGCCATCGGCGTCAGGCCGGCCATCCGCATCAGATCGACGCTGCCCTCGGTCTGGCCGGTGCGGCGCAACACGCCGCCCCTTCGGGCGCGCAGCGGAAACACGTGGCCGGGACGGGCCAGGTCGGCCGGTTGGGTTTTGGGATCGACGGCCGTGCGGATCGTCGTGGCGCGGTCGTGCGCCGAGATGCCGGTGGTGACGCCGTGCCGCGCTTCGATGCTGACGGTGAACGCGGTACCGAAGCGGCTGGTGTTGTCGCTGACCATCGGAAACAGTTGCAGTTCGTCGGCCCGTTCCTCGGTCATCGTCAGGCAGACCAGGCCGCGGGCGTTTTTGACCATGAAGTTGACGGCTTCCGGCGACACTTTCTCGGCCGCCAGGCACAAATCGCCTTCGTTTTCGCGGTCCTCGTCGTCGACGAGAATGATCATTTTCCCCTGGCGGATCGCTTCAATGACTTCCGGTATTTTGGCAAATGGCATGATGTTCTACTTCCCGCTGTTCAGAAAACCGTGTTCGGCCAGAAATTCCTCGGTCAACTTGGATTCCGGCGGCTGTTTCCCCGTTGGAAACCGTTGCAGGAGAAAACGTTCCACGTATTTTCCGAGCAGATCCGTTTCCAGATTCACCGCATCGCCCGAACGCCGCCCCGACAGGGCGGTCGATTCCCAAGTATGCGGAATAATTCCCAATTCAAAACCTTGCGCGTCCACCTGGTTGATCGTCAGACTGACTCCGTCCACCGCGATCGAGCCTTTGGACACGCAATAGCGCAGGATCTCGGCCGGCGCTTCGATCCGCAGCACGACGAAGCCGCCCTGTTCGGCGACCTGCCGGACCGTGCCGATGCCGTCGACGTGCCCGGCCACCAGATGGCCGCCCAGGCGGTCGCCCAGGCGCAGGGCACGTTCCAGGTTCAGCCGATCGCCGGGACGCCGCTGCCCGGCCGTCGTCCGCGCCAGGGTCTCCGGGCTGACATCGGCCAGCAAGCGGGCGCCGTCACCGCCGGTCACGGTCAGACAATAGCCGTCGACCGCGATCGATTCGCCGATCTGCAGGTCCGGCAAGGCCGGCGTCGCCCGCAGGCGAAACGCCAGGTTCGCGCCCCGGCGCTCGGTGCCTTCCAACAGGCCGATGGATTCGATCAAACCAGTAAACACTCGCCTACTTCCTCGAGGTGGCTTTCCACCAGCAGATCAACGCCCAGCCGCCGCGTATGAAAATCCTTCAGGCGCAGGGCTTGATCCATGGTCGCCGCCAGTTCGCCGGCGATCCACGATTTGGCGTCGCGGCCGCCGACCAGCTTGGGCGCGAGCACCAGATTCAATTTATCCGCCAGCCGGAGCTGGAGAAAAGAGGCGTGGACGTGCCCTCCGCCCTCCACCAGCAAGGCGGCGATCTGGCGGCGATGCAGTGCTTGGAGCACCGCCGCGATGTCCACCCGGCCGTCGGCGTCGGCGGGGAATATATCCACTATTACGCCCGGCTTGGCAAGGCGGTCGATTTTTTCCCGCGGCGCCCGGTCGGTGACGGCCACCAGCGTCTGTCCGGGCAGCTTTCCGCTGACGACCTTGGCGGCGGGCGGAATCCGCAGGCGGGAATCGAGAATCACCCGCAAAGGCTGCCGGTGGGGGAAGAAATCCGGCAACCGGCAGGTCAGTTGCGGATCGTCGGCGATCACGGTGTCGACCCCGACCAGAATGGCGTCGTTGACGTGGCGCAGCCAGTGGGCGAACCGGAGCGCGGCCGGCCCGCTGACCCATTGGCTATGTCCGCTGGCGGTGGCGATGCGGCCGTCCAGGGTGGTCGCGGCCTTGAGCGTGACGAAGGGCCGCCCGGCGCAAATGTACCGGCAATAACCCTCGTTGAGCGCGATGGCTTCCTTCGCCAGAACTCCGCTTTCAACCGGGATTCCCGCTGATTCAAGGCGGCGGATGCCGCTGCCGTTGACGAGCGGATTGGGGTCTTGATGGGCGATGATCACCCGGGCGAGTCGGCTTTCGATGATCGCTTCGGTGCAAGGGGGCGTGCGGCCCTGGTGATTGCAGGGCTCGAGATTGACGTACAGAGTGGCGCCGGCCGGATTTTCGCCGCGCCGGCGGCAATCGGCCAGGGCTTCCCGTTCGGCGTGCGGGTTGCCGACGGCGGTGTGATAGCCTTCGCCGATGATTCGGCCGTCGCGCACGAGGACGGCGCCGACCATTGGATTCGGGTTGGTCCAGCCATGCCCGCGAACGGCCAGGCGCAAGGCCCGGCGCATGATTTGTCGGCCTGGTTCGGGGTCAAGCGCCGCTTGATTTCCGTTCATCCAGTATCTCTTTCAACTCCGCCATGAAGGCATCGACATCTTTAAAAGAACGATAGACCGAGGCGAACCGGACGTACGCGACCGGGTGCAGGTACTTCAACCGCGAAACGACGTATTCGCCGATGTCGCGGCTGGAAATTTCCCGATCGCCCTGTTCGGAAAAATGACGTTCGACCTCGCTGACCAGGTCTTCCATCTGGTCGATCGAAACTGAAAGTTTTTCGCAGGCCCGGCTGATGCCGGCGTAGATTTTCTGGCGGTCGAACGGCTCGCGCCGGCCGTCCTTCTTCACCACGTGGGGCAGGATTTCCTCGATGCGCTCGTAGGTCGTGAAGCGGCGTTCGCACTTCAGGCACTCGCGCCGCCGCCGAATGACGTTGCCCTCCTTGCGAAAACGGGAGTCCATCACCTTGCTCTGATCGGAACCGCAATAGGGACAACGCATCGCCTGTCTCCTTACGCTCGGTTAGACCGCGCCGCCGCGTCGATCGGGCGGGACATCCTACTTTTCCAGCGCGGCGATCTTTTGCAATCGTTTTTCGTGCCGGCCGCCGTCGAAGCCGGTGGCCAGAAACGCCGCGACGATCTCTTTCGCCAGTTCGTCGCCGAGCACGCGTCCGCCCAGCACCAGCATATTGGCGTCGTTGTGCCGGCGCGCCATTTTGGCCATGAATTCGTTGGTGCACAGCGCCGCGCGAATGCCCCTGACCTTGTTGGCGGTGATGCTCATGCCAATGCCGGTGCCGCAAATCAGGATGCCGCGTTCGACCTCGCCGCCGGCAACCATCTCGGCCGCCAGCTTGCCGAAATCGGGATAATCCACGCTTTCCTCGGTGTGCGTACCGATATCGAGCAGTTCATGACCGGAGCCGGCCAGCATTTCCTTGAGGGTATTTTTCAGGGCCAATCCGCCATGGTCGCAAGCGATCACCAGCCTCATCGTCATTCGCTCCCTTGCGGTGGGATTTTACTAGCAGGGTGTTGAAAAACACCCGGCGTGCGATCCATGGATGGATCGCCATTTTCGCTAACTTCCGAAGTTGCCGAAAATGAAGCGAAACAAAAACCACGCTTTTTGTTGAGCGTGGTTGAAAAAGGCCAGGACGACCTTTTTCAACAGCCTGTTGGATCGAAAAGCTATCACGCCGCCCGGCGAAAAGCAACGCGCCGCCCTCCTCTCGCCGCCGATCTTGCGGATTCCAGAGGATTTTGTGCAACTGGAGCTGCAACCGCAACGACAACCGCGACGCCAGCACCCACTCCGCCAATTCGGCGGGGTCGAGCCGGCCGAAAACCGGCGACAAGAGCAGCGGACAACGCCCGGCCAGCCGGTTGGCACGGATGAAATCGACGGCAAAATCGAAATCCGGGTGGTCGGCGACGAGAAACTTCAGTTCGTCGACCGGCCGGAGGTGATTCAGGTTGGCGAGCAGAAAAGGCTCGGCCGCCCGGGCGGAGGGCGGTTTGACGTCCACGATGCGCACGGCACGCGGATCCAGCGAATCGATCGGTCGGGTGCCGTTGGTTTCCACCAACACCGTTTTGCCGCGTTCGGCCAACGCCGCAATCAATTCGCCGGCCAGGGGCTGGTTCAGCGGTTCGCCGCCCGTGACCACGATCAGGTCCGTGTCCTGCGCGTCGGCCTCGGACAGCAGCGAGGCGATCAAGCGGGATTCGCCCTCTTCCCAGGCGTATCCGCTGTCGCACCAGAGACAACGCAAATTGCAGCCGGTGAGCCGGATGAACCAGGCGGGCAGACCCTGGCGGGTCGTCTCGCCGGCGAGGCTGCGAAAGGTTTCGCAAACCCGGAGAGCGTCAGAAGCGGACAAGGCTGAAGACCGGCCAGTCGCCAAGTTTTTCGCGCCCCTTGAGGAATTCGAGTTCGATCACGAACGCGCATTCGACGACCACAGCTCCCAAATCGCGCACCAGGCCGGCCACCGCGTTCATCGTGCCGCCGGTGGCCAGCAGGTCGTCCAACAGCACGACCCGCTCCCCGGGGCGCACCGCGTCCTCGTGGATTTCCAGCTGGTCGGAGCCGTATTCGAGCTGGTAGGTCGCACTTTTGGTTTTATAAGGCAGCTTGCCGGGCTTGCGCACTACCTGAAAACCGCAACCCAGCGCGTAGGCGACCGCGCCGCCGAAAATGAACCCGCGCGATTCGATGCCCAGGATCTTGTCGATTTTTTGCTTCCGGTAGCGCTCGACGAACACGTCGACCGTCGTCTTGAACCCGGCCGGGTCGGCGATGAGCGTCGTGATGTCTTTGAACAGGATGCCGGGCTTGGGAAAATCCGGCACGTCGCGGATCAAGGCCGCCAGTTGTTGCGGATTCATCGCATTTCTCCCCTCGGTCCGTCGCGCTCAACGCTTCGGCAGGTATTTCAGTGGATCCACGGCTTTGGAGCCGATGCGCACCTGGAATTGCACCAGCGGCTGCGCGGCCCGGCCGGTCTGGCCGACCTCGGCGATCTTCTGGCCCTGCCGCACGGTGTCGCCTTTTTTCACCAGGTTCTTTTTGTTGCACGCGTAAATGGAAAAGAAGTTGTTCTCGTGGCGGACGACCACCATGTTGCCGTATCCCTTGAATTCATCGGACGACAAAATGACCTTGCCGTCGGCCACCGCGACGATCGCCGTCCCCTCCGGCGCGCCGATTTCCACGCCGTGCGAGGCCACGTCGTCGGTCGTTTCGCCGAATCGCTCGAGCACCTGCCCGCCCTGTACCGGCCAGATGAACTGGAGCTTCTCGGTATTGACGGTCGCGGTGCTGCGCGGCGGTTCCTTGGGTTGGATCTCTTCCTTTTTCGGCTTGTCGACCTTGGGTTGCGGCGTCGCCTCGGGCGGCGGGTTCTTCTTCGGTTCGGCGGCCTTTTTCTCGGGTTTCTTGGCGGCCGGCTTGGTATCGGTCCGTCCCGCGTAGTCGGCGACTTTCTGGTTGGGCAAGCGCGGGATTTTGACCTGCTGGCCGATTTCGAGGTTGTAGGGATCGACGCCCGGATTGTTGCGCTGGATTTCCTGCACCGACACCCCGTATTCCTTGCTCAGGCCGTACAGCGTGTCGCCCGGCTGAATCACGTGGTAATAGGCGCAGCCGGACAGCGCCAGCCAAAGGAGAACCGCGATCCCGAGGGACAAGGTTCGGTTCATGGTTGCCTCCCCGTCGGGTGAATGCGCGCCATCGCCAGTTGCACGGCTTGCTCCGGATTCTCGGCCTGCAACATGCCGTCGATGGTCCAGGAATTGAGACCGACGACGGGCTTGCCGAGTTTCAAGGCAACGGCGATTTCCGAAAGCGTGCCGTAACCGCCGCAAACCGCGATCAAGGCGTCGGCGCTGTGGGCCAGCACGACGTTGCGCGCGTGGCCCAGGTTGGTGACGATTTCCACGTCCAGGTAAGCGTTGCCGGTATGGCGTTCGCCCAGCGGCAGAATGCCGATCACCAAGCCACCCGCTTCCCGGGCGCCCAGGCTGGCGGCCTCCATGACGCCGCCCATGCCGCCCGACAGCAGCGTCGCGCCCCCGCGGGCGATCTCCCGCCCGACGCGGACGGCCAGTTCCCGGTTGACCGGATCGCAGGCCGCCAGACCGATCACCGCGATCTGGTTTCGCCGGGAATGGGCTTTGACTACCGGGCGCGGCGCGTTCATATCCGGCTCACTCCTCCCAGCCGAAGTGGCCCACCAGAGGCACGAATCGGCAGGGGCCGTAATTTTCCTTCACGATCCGCTTGTGCTCTTTGAGAAAGCGGAACAGCGTCTGCGTGTGGCGGTCGCCGATCGGGATCACCAGCCGGCCGCCGACCGCGAGCTGGTCGAGGTATTGTTTCGGGGCGTCGGGCGCGCCGGCGGTGACGATGATGGCGTCGTACGGCGCCTCTTCCTTCCAGCCGTGCGTGCCGTCGCTGATCCGCACCAGGATATTGAAAAGTTTCAGTTCCTCGAAGAGTTTTTCCGCGGCGCGGCCCAGTTCGCGCAGCCGCTCGACGGTGAGCACCTTGTCGGCCAGCCGGGCCAGGATCGCCGCCTGGTAACCCGAGCCGGTGCCGATTTCCAGGACTTTGTCGGTGCTTTTCAGTTCCAGCGCCTCGGTCATCATGGCGACAATCAGCGGCTGGCTGATGGTCTGGCCGGCGGCGATGGGCAAGGCGCGGTCGGCGTAGGCCTCCGGCCAGGATTTTTCGGGGATGAACCGTTCGCGGGGCAGTTCGCCCATGACCTTCAGCACGCGTTCGTCCGTGATGCCGCGCTTGCGCAATTGCCGATCGACCATGTCGGCGCGCGCCATGGCCATTCGTTCGTTGCTCCACTCTTCCTTTACCATGGGCGGTCGGCCAACTCCTGCAAAAACGAGTGATTGGTCATGTCGCAACTGATCGGCGTCAGCGAGGCGTAGCCTTCGCGCACCGCCACCATGTCGCTGCCCTCGATTTCCTCGAACCCGAGTTCCTGTCCGGCGATCCAGTAATATGTTTTCCCGCGCGGGTCAACGCGCTCCTGGATTTCGTCGCCGTAAACCCGCTTGCCCTGCCGGGTGACGCGCAGTCCCTTGAGCGCTGCCGCCGGCCCGTTGGGCACGTTGACGTTCAACAGCGTCCCCGCCGGCAAGCCGTGGCGGATGATGCCGGCCGCGACGCGCGCGGCGATCGCCGTCGCGCCGCCGAAGTCGAAATTGTCGCGCGCATCCACGCTGATGGCAAACGCGGGCACGCCGATCAGCACTGCTTCGAGCGCGGCCATGACGGTGCCGCTGTAAGTCAGGTCCTGGCCGAGGTTGCCGCCCTGGTTGATGCCGCTGATGACCAGTTCCGGCCGGCGTTCGCGCAGCAGGCCGTTGAGCGCCAGGTGCACGCAATCCGCCGGGGTGCCGTCGCAGGCGAACCAATCGGCCTTCGTCGGCGCCACCCGGAGCGGCCGTTCCAGCGTCAGACTGTGCGCGCAGGTGCTGCGGTTGCCGTCCGGCGCGACCACGATGATCTCGCCGAAGGCTCGCATCGCCTCCGCCAGCGCCGCCAATCCCTTGGCGTCGATGCCGTCGTCGTTGGTGAGCAGAATGCGCACTCGTCCGTCCGTTCGCGTTTTGGCGATCCTACCCGATCGGCGCCGAACCGACAAGGCAAAACCGGCGGGAAAGCGGAATCGTTTCGGCTTACAGAAGCTGGTGATCGCGCGAAAAATACCCGCGCGAAAGGATCAGCGTGCCGCCGATGGCGGCGATGGCGGTGACGCTGGTCAGCAGGTAAAAAATGACCACTTGGTAGCGAATCGCCAGCAACGGCGAAACGCCGCTGATGATTTGGCCGGTCATCATGCCGGGTAGCTGCACGATCCCGGCGGTCATCAGGCCGTTGATGGTCGGCACCATGGCCTGCTTCAGCGCCTGGCGCACGATGGCGCCGCTGGCCTGCCAGCTCGTGGCGCCGATCGACAGCGCGGCCTCGATCCGTTCCCGCCCGTCGCGCATGCCCGTGTGCACCGCGCGCGCCCCCACCGAAACCGCGTTCATCGCGCCGTTGAGCGCCATGCCCATGATCGGAATGACGTAGGCCGGGTTGTAATACGGCGAAATACCGAGAATCAGGTAGAACACGTAGGCCGAAAGGACGACCGCCGCCAGGCCGATGACGCCCGTCGCCATCACGATCACCCGGACACGCGGCATGTCGGCGCGCTTGGCGGCGTTGTACCCGGCAATGACGGTCATGACCACCAGGACCGCGAAAACGGGCAACGCCGATTGCAGGGAAAACACCCAATGCAGGATGTAGCCGACCAGCCACAGTTGCAGAAAAACGCGGACAGTCCCGACCAGCAGGTCGGTTTCCAACGCCAGCGACAGGAAGCGGCTGACGAGATAGGGAATCAGCATCATCAGGGCGCAGAACAGCAGATCCAGGTAAGTGATGTTCAGGATTGTGCTGTTCATGCCGCCGTTAATCCTCGTGGTTTGCCAGGATGCCGGACGCGGGCCCGCGCGGATCGTCCAGAATCGCCGCGGGATTGCCGTCGGCCGCTACCCGGCCGTTCTCGATCAGAATCAGGCGCGCGCAGCGCCGCAATTTGTCGGGCTCGTGCGAAACGTGCAGGATCGTCAGGCCGCCGTCCCCCGCGAGACGGTGCAACTCGTCGAGGATTTCCCCCGCCACCTTCGGGTCCAGATTGGCTGTGCTCTCGTCCAGCAGCAGCACCGCCGGGTCGAGGTACAGCACCCGCGCCAGTTGGACGCGGATCTGCTGGCCGACCGACAACGCCGCCGCGTCCCGGTTGAAGGTTTCGGCCGGCAGGCGCACGAGCCGCAGCATCTCCATGGCGCGTTCGCGGGAGCCGGCGCCGCGCCCGGTCAGCGTATCGGGCAACAACACGTTTTCCAGCACCGTGCCGGGGAAAATCACGCTGCGCTGATTGACCAGCGTCACCTGACGGCGAAATTCAGTGACCTCGAGCCGGCGCGTGTCGCGGCCGCCGTAACGGATTTCGCCGCGATCGGGGTCTTCCAGCCGGTTGAGCAAGCGCAGAAAGGTGGATTTGCCGCCGCCGCTGCGGCCGATGACGCCGATCGTCTGGCCGGCGGGCACGGTCAACGAAAAATCGGCGAGCACGTCCTGCCGGCCGCCGTCGGCCAGCGGTTTGCTGCGATAAACGTGGTCGACCTGAATTTCTTCCGCGCGCGCCAAGCGATACTCCGGGTTATTCCTCTTCGATCATCAGCACTTCGTACGGGATCAATTTGACGTGGCCGGATATCTTCTCCGGCCGCTCGAACGTGCTGACCAGAACCGCGCCGTTAACCGCAACCGGCGAGATCTTTTCGCGGTCGGCGAAATTGAGCAGCACCGTGATCGCCTGTTTTCCGGCGCGCCGCCGAAACGCGAACACATGCGGATCGGGCAAGCCCAGCGCCTCGAACGAACCGTGCTGCAACGCCGGCTTTTGTTTACGCAGCCAGCTCAATCGTTTGTAGAAATTGAGCAGCGAACGCGGCACCTTGGCCGCGTTTTGCACGCAAAGCAATTCGGCCTCCGGGTCGAGCGGCAGCCAGGGCTCGCCCGTCGTGAACCCGGCGCCCGGCCCGCCTTTCCACAACATCGGCGTCCGGCTGGAATCGCGGCCCTGATAGAGCGGCCAGACCTTTTTGCCCATCGGATCCCGAATGAGCCGGCGCGGGAACCAACGGTTGGTCATGCCGATTTCCTCGCCGTAATACAGAAACGGCGTCCCCCGCAAGGTGAGCAGCAGCGCGGCGCACAGTTTGCCGCGGTCCATCGCGTAGGGGCGATGCCCGTAAATCGCGTACCCGCCCAGGCGGCCGATGTGCCGCGGCACATCGTGGTTGGAAAGCACGTAGGCCGGCCAGCCGTCGGCCGGACAGCGGCCCTCGAATTTTTCGACCACGCGGCGGAACGAATCGGCGCGGAACCGGGCCACGGCGAGAAATTCCATATTGAAAGCCAGGTGGAGTTCGCGGTCGTTCGTGTACGTCGCGGCCTGCGAATCCTCCCACGGGAAGGAAACGATTTCGCCGACCATCATCCGGTCGGGGTACTCGTCGAGCAGCTTCCGGAATTCTTTTAACACCTCGTGGGTCTCGGGCAGATCGCGCGTCTGCGCGACGTCCTGTGTCTTGCCCATGTACCAGCCGGCCAGGCTGAAATGATTGTCGCGCAACTGCTCGTCTTCCAGCAGGTAATTGATCAGGTCGAGCCGGAAGCCGTCGACGCCGCGGTCGAGCCAGAAGCGGATATCGTCCAGCACGGCCTGCCGCACCGCCGGATTGCGCCAGTTCAGGTCCGGTTGGAAATCAAAAAAGGCGTGGTAGAACCACTGCCCCGTCGGCGGATCGTACTTCCACGCCGGACCGCCGGGCGCCGCCGCCCAGTTGTTGGGCGGGCCGCCGTTCTTGCCGTCGGCCCAGATGTACCAGTCGCGTTTCGGGTTGTCGCGGCTGGAACGCGATTCGCGAAACCACGGATGCTCGTCCGAGGTGTGGTTGGGCACGAAGTCGAGGATGATCTTGATGCCGCGGCGGTGCGCCTCGGCGAGCAGGTGGTCAAAATCGGCCAGGGTGCCGTGCTGCGGGTGGACGCTCCGGTAATCGGCGACGTCGTAGCCGAAATCGCGGTCGGGACTTTGATAGAACGGCGTCAGCCAGATCGCGTCGACGCCCAACGAGTTCGGC
This sequence comes from Myxococcales bacterium, assembly GCA_012517325.1. Classification (NCBI taxonomy): domain Bacteria; kingdom Pseudomonadati; phylum Myxococcota; class Myxococcia; order Myxococcales; species Myxococcales bacterium. The sequence continues at coordinate 53,773 of JAAYVF010000130.1, forward strand.
GTGCCGTCGTTCAGGTAATCGAGGTGTTCGATGATGCCCGGCAGATCGCCGATGCCGTCGCCGTTGCCGTCGGCGAAACTGCGCACGTAAATCTGGTAAATGATCCCGCTTTTCCACCAGGGAGTCGCGCTCATGAAAACCGCCTCTCCACCGCACTCGCGATCGGTCCGACCGGGTGCGAGGTTAACCGACCGGCGCTTCGGCCGTCAAGGAATCAGGGCGAGCGCCGCCGCGCGATCGGCCGGTCAGCGCTGGACGCCGTTCAGAAAACGCAGGATCTCCGGATTGACCAGCTCCGGCCGCTCCTGTTGCGACAGATGGCCGCATTCGGGAATGTACCGCAAACGGACGTGCGGCGCCGCGAGCACCAGTTGTTTGCCTTGGGCCGGCGACACCCAGTGATCCTGTTCGCCCCAGATCGCCAGGACCGGCTGCCGAAGTTGCGGATAACGGCGCGTCATGTTGTCGAATTCCGGTGAAAAATACTGCGTGGTCAACTTGGCCAGCGCGTCGGTGAATCCCGGTTTGTTGATCGGCCGTGCGTATTCGTCCACCATGGCGTCGTTCACCAGGCGGTCATTAAAACAGACATCCCGCAAGATAAAGCGCACCGCTTCGCGGTTGGCGAATTTCGCGCCGACCCGATTCAAGCCGGTCCGCGCCGCCAGCGGCATCCAGCCCTGCCGGTCGATGTGATAGGTGACCGGGTCCAGCGCGATGACCTTGCGGACGCACTCGGGATAGTTCAGGGCCAGGTAGAACGAAATGCCGCCGCCCATGGAACTGCCGCCGACGATGAAGCTTTGCAGGGAAAGGCGGTCGGCGAATTTGACGATCTCGCCCGCGATGTTTTCGATGGAATAGACGAAGTACGGCGGCGGCACTTCCGAACGGCCCAACCCCGGCTGGTCCACCAGAATCACCCGATAGCCCGCGGCCAGCAGCGGTTTGACGTTTTCATGGAACGTGTAGGTCGAATCGGCGAAGCCGTGAATCAGCAGGATCGGCTCGCCCTGCCCGAGGTCGATGTAGTGCAACCGGTAGCCGCCGACGTCCAGGTCGTGGCGGTACGGCGCGACCCAATCGTTCCAGGCGCGATCGCCCGGCCCGACCTCGACCTGGCAGGCCGCGATCACCAGCAATGCCAGACAGCCGACCAACAACATCCGCTTTTTCATGCCAGCCCCCATTCATCCCGGAATCGATCGTACAAGCCACGGTTTTCGGTCGTCGCGCCCGGAATCCCGCAGATTTCGCCGGCGAACCGCGCGGCGCGGGACAGGGCGATATCAGAAGGCCAACCGGCCAACAGACCCAACACGACCACCGAGCAGAAGGCGTCGCCGGCGCCGACCGCGTCGATGAACGAGTCCGCTTTGCAGGAGGCGACCGCAATGCGATTGCCGGAACGGTGCCACAATTGCGCGCCTTTTTCGCCCGCGGTGACCAGAGCCCATTCGGCGCCGGTCGCCTGAAGCAAATCCAGCGCCGCGTCGGGCGAACCGCCCGCCAACAGCCGCAATTCGTCCGCGTTGAGTTTGAGCCAGCGGGCCCGTTTCATCAGCGTTTCCACGGCGTCGCGCCGCCACCATGGCGCGCGCAGATTGACATCGAGAAACACGGGCCAATCGTATTGCCCGGCGATTTGCGTCAGCGCGCGCGCGGCAACCGGCGACCGCGCGGCCAGCGTCCCGTGAATCAGCAGGGCGTCATCCGGCAAACGGCCGAGCTCGGGGGTATCGATGTAATCATAGGCCTGTTCGGGAAGGATGTCGTAAGTCGGCTGGCCATCCCGCAAACTGACCCGCACGATTCCGGTCGGATGATCGGCATCGATCCGCAGGCCGGCCAGGTCCATTCCCCAGTCCCGCATCCGGGCGAGGATTTTTTCGCCCCGGACGTCGCGTCCGACGCGGCTGATCATCAACGGCGAGCAACCGAAGCCCTGCAAATGCCAGGCGACGTTGAACGGCGCGCCGCCAAGAATTTCCCGCCCGTCGGAGAAAACGTCGAACAGCACTTCCCCGAAAACCAACGGTCGTTTCATGGCCGGTTTAACCGGTGGGCGATGGCTGGTCAAAGTTCGATCTCATTCGTGAAAACGCGTTTGGGCACATCCGGCCGGGGAGCGGTGCCCGCCGGCCGGCCGCAATAACCGAGCGCCACCAGCCGCTTGCCTTGTTCCAGGCCGAGCAAGTCCTGGAAACCGCGCTCCTCCGGCGGAAAAACCCACTCGATCGCCAGATCCTTTTCCCGCGCCGCCAGCGACAAATGGCTCATCGCGATCGGCACGTCGATCATGAAGAACGGCTGTTCCTTGTGCAAACGCTTGATCCATCCCGGCGCCGCCTGCGCCGCGATCAACACCGGAGCCGCCGCGCATTCAGTCAGACCGGCCCGTTGGGCCGCCGCGGCGATCAAGGCGGCTTCGCGAATCAGGGAGAACCACCAGATCTGCTTGTTGTTGGCCGAAGGCGCCAGCCGGGCCGTTTGGAGCAGACCTAAAAGGACCTCGTCCCCGACCGCGGCGCTTTGAAACGAAGTGACGCGCTCAACCGGCAGCAACCGCTCGACCAGCAATGCGGCGCTCATGACCGGCCTCCTTTCCACTCGAAAATTTCCTCCAGCGGTTTGCGCCGGTCGGCTTGCGCAAAGGTGCGGCTGACCATTTCCAGCCGGCCCTTTTCGGTCGGGTAGCCGAGCGGTGAGACGATACACGGTCGCCAGTCGGGCGGCAGATGGAGCAGCTTGCCGACGCCGTCGGGATTGAATCCGGCGATCCAACAGGTTCCCAAATCCATTTCCGCCGCCGCCAGGACCACGGATTCCATTACCATCGAGATGGGGCCCAGCGACAGCGGCCGGTCGGCTTCGGCCGAATCGGCGGGGCTCTTCACCAGCATGACCAGAAACGCCGGGACCGGCGTGACGTACAACCAGAGGTTGATCTTGCCCTGCCAGCCCGAGACGATCGCCCCACGCAGCCGGTCGGCCAAGACCGGGTCGGCGGCGATGTACAGCGCGCCCGCGGTCGCGCCGTAGGCTTGCTGCGCCGCCTCCGCCACCACCTGCAAGCGTTGGAATTTTTCCGGCTCGATCGGCCGGTCGGCAAATTTGCGGACGCTCCGCCGCCGGTGCGCCAGTTCCAGAAAGTCCATTTCTTCACTCCTTGTCGTCGATGGATCAGGGAGAGATTGTAACCAAAGATGCGGCCCGCCAGAACCCCGCCTCTTGCATCTCGGCAAAAAAAACTGCACAAAAGAGCATATTCCTGGATTGCAACCAAATCGCGAAAAATGAGGGAAAGGACGGCAGGATGAGCGCCAAGTATGCGGACATGCATCGCGAGTCGATCGAACACCCGGACGTTTTCTGGGGCCGGGAAGCCGAAAAACTGTTCTGGTACAAAAAATGGGACAAGGTGCTGGACGATTCCAACCCGCCGTTCTATCGCTGGTTCGCGGGCGGCGAAACCAACCTGTGCTACAACGCGGTGGACCGCCACGCGCTGGGCGCCGGCCGCAACAAGGTGGCCATCATCTGGGAAAGCCCGGAAACCGGGCAAAGCCGCGTCATCAGCTTTTTCGAGCTGTACCGGCTGGTCAACCGCTTCGCCGCGGTGTTGAAAAGCCAGGGCATCGGCAAAGGCGACCGCGTCATCATCTACATGCCGATGGTGCCCGAGGCGCTCGTGGCGGTGCTGGCCTGCGCGCGCATCGGCGCGATCCACGGCGTGGTCTTCGCCGGCTTCTCGGCCGATTCGCTGGCCAACCGCATCGACGACTGCCAGCCGAAAATGGTTATCTGCGCCGAGGCGAGCCGCCGCAAGGGCAAACCGGTGCCGCTGAAGAAAATCGTCGACCAGGCGCTGTCGCTGGCCCAGGTGAACGTGCCGCGGGTCATCGTCCTGGATCGCGGCTTGGACGCCTGGAACAAGGTGGAAGGCCGGGATCTGCTCTGGCACGAGGAAATGGCGAAAATCGGCACCGCCGCCGTCGAGCCCGAGCGGATGAAATCGTCCGACCCGAGCTATATCCTTTACACCTCCGGCACCACCGGCAAGCCGAAGGGCGTGCTGCGCGACACCGGCGGCTATATGGTCGCCATCCACGCCTCGATGTCGCAAATCTACGGCTGCGGCCCCCACGACGTGTATTGGTCGACCTCCGACATCGGCTGGGTCGTCGGGCACAGCTACATCATCTACGGGCCGCTGCTGGCCGGCATCCCGACGCTGCTTTTCGAAGGCACGCCCGACAGCCCGACTCCCGGTATCTGGTGGGAAGTCATCGAGAAATACGGCGTCACGGTGGTCTTTTCCGCGCCGACCGCGATGCGTATCCTGCGTAAGTTCCCCTCGCACTGGATGCAGGAACACGACCTCGGTTCGCTGCGCCACGTCTTTCTCGCCGGCGAACCGCTCGACGAATCGACCTATCAGTGGGCCAACGAGGCGCTGAAAAAGCCGATCATCGACCATTATTGGCAGACCGAGAGCGGCTGGGCGATCCTGACCAACCACATGGGCATCGAGACTCTGCCGATCAAGCCGGGTTCGCCGACCAAGCCCGCGATGGGCTGGAACCTGGACGTGGTGGACGACAAGGGCCAGGCGGTGCCGCCGGGCGAACGCGGCGTACTGGTCGCGCGGCCGCCGCTGGCGCCGGGCGCCCTGCTGACCATCTGGGGCGACGACGAGCTTTACAAAAACACCTACTTCGAGAAATTCGACAAATCCGCGCCCCTGCTCTACTACAGCGGCGATTTTTCCATCAAAGACGCCGACGGCTACTTCTGGATGCTGGGACGCGCCGACGAGGTCATCAACGTCGCCGGCCACCGCCTGGGCACCCGCGAGGTCGAGGAAGTGCTTTCCGAGCACCCGAAAGTCGCCGAGGCCTCGGCCATCGGCATCGCCGACGAACTCAAGGGCCAGGCCATCGCCGCCTTCGTAGTGCTCAAGCAAGGAGTGGAATTCAGCGACGCCGTGCGCCAGGAACTAGTCAATTCCATCCGCGACCGCATCGGCGCCATCGCGACGCCCAAGACCCTGGAAGTCGTGGCCATGCTGCCGAAAACGCGCTCCGGCAAGGTGATGCGGCGCGTGTTGCGCGCCCTTTGCGAGGAAAAATCCCTAGGTGACGTTTCGACCCTGGAAGACGGGGCTAGTGTCGAGGAAGTGCGCGCGGCATTGGAAAAGATGGGCCGGAAAATCTAAGCAAAAGGTCGGATAATCGAAAGGGCGACCCGGCGGGCCGCCCTTTTTTTATTCGCTGACCGATCGGCTCAACAGCCGCATCCCGAATCGTCGTCGTCATCGTCATCGTCCCCGGACGGCGGCGAAATGTCGTCGTTGTCATCGTCATTCACGGCGTCATCGTCGGCGGAGTCGTCGTTGTCGTCGTCATCCACGGCGTCATCGTCGGCGGAGTCGTCGTTGTCGTCGTCATCGTCGTCGGCCGTGCCCGACTCGACGGTGAGCGCGGCGGCCAGCGCGGCCTCGCCGAAGCGGTTCGTCAGCCGCAAATCGTAGGCGCCCGGTTCGGTGTCCGCTGGAACGGCGAGCGTGAATTCCAGCGTTTCCGCGTCGAGTGCGACGATTTCCTCGCCGGTCAGCAGACTGTCATTGCGTGCGAGCCGCACGCCGAGGCCTTTATCGAGCAGCCGCTCGCCGGTCAGTGTGAAGGTCAGGGTTTCGCCCGCTGTCGCGCGATCAGGGTCGAGCGCGGTGACCGCCGGCACGGGAGGCGGCACGACGACCACCCGGCCGTTCGTGCGAGCATCGTCCGTCGCATGACGCGCTCCGAAAACCGCGTCGGTCAGTCCGTCGCCGTCGTAATCGAGGAAGGCGATTTCGTTGCCGAACAAGGATTGCGCGGTCTCGTAAGGGATCGCCCAATCGGCGCTGTCCGGGCTGCCGTCGATTTCACCGGTTGGGAACGACTCACCGCCGAGATAAAGACGCGCCGCGCCGGCTTCGAATCCCGCGTCGGTCTGGCGATAAGGTTCGGTGAGCCACAGGTCGTCGATGCCGTCCTGGTTGTAGTCGACGACGCCGATTCGCCAGCCAAGGCGCGCGCCGGTCTGATCGTTGCGGAACAAGGCGGCCGGCGTCAGCTCGTCGAGATTCAGATCGCCGTCGAGATCCGCGGGGTCCAGCAACCAGACCGCGCCCCCCTGCCGGGCCGATGCGGCCGAATGCGTTGAGCCAGCCAGCGCCAGATAGGTTTTATCGTCGCCGTAGGGCGCGACGATGGCAAACTCGGCGCCGGTCTGTTCGAGGGAATAGGTTCCGGCGATCGTGAACGCCGGCGCGAAATCGGCCGCTTGATAGGCATAAAGCCGGCCGGCGCTCAAGGCCGAGCCTGCGTTGAATTTCGGCGCGCCGACTAGCAGGAACCGGCCGGCGTCACCCAGGTCGACCGCCGCCAACCGATAGCCGAACCAATCGTAGTCGTTTTCGCCGTATTGCACCCAAGCCGCGTCGTCCGGCGAAAGCGGCGCGCCACCGGTCAGGTTCTGGCTGGACAGAAAAACCGCGACCTGCCCGCGTTGATAACCTTCGACCGCCGCGAACGGCGAACCGATCAACAGATCGCCGTAACCGTCGCCGTCGAGATCACTGCCCGCCAGTGCCCAGCCGAGATTGTTGCGGTGCTGCGCCGATTCGATGATCAAATCCGGCTCGGCGGCAAGCCCTTTTCCCGTACCGAAATAAACGGCGACCGCGCCGTGATACGACAGGTCGTCGGCTCCCGTGCTCGGCGCCGAAACCGCCAGGTCGTCACGGCCGTCGCGGTTTAGGTCCACCACGGCCAGGCTCCAACCGAAGCGCCCGGCGAGAATCGTTCCCGTCAGTTCGATATCCGCCGGCGAGGCGGAAAGATCGCGGATCTCGTGGCCGTCGATCGACACGCCGGAGTAGATGACCCGGACGCGGCCGATTTGCGGCTCGCCGGGTCCGCCGTCACCGGGCGAGCCCATCGCCAAATCGTCCCGGCCGTCCTGATTGAAATCGCCGACCGCCAGGCTGGACCCGAGGTAGCCGTAGGGCGTATCGGCGACGAACGTCAGCGTGCGATCCATCCCTTCGACCTCGCGCAGGACGGCGTCATTTTTTTGCGGGGCGGGGTTCAAGGCGCCGTGAAAGATCACCCCGCGCGCCGTGTGTTCCGCGCGAAGAGCAATTTCACCGCGCGCTTGCATCGCCCGGCCGATTACCATCCAGCGGCGCAAGGAGCGACCGTCCTCCGCCGGCGAAAGCGCCGGAAGCGCCAGGGAATCGCCCGCGCCGTTCTGCAGGCGATCGATCAACCCGATCCAGCGCCAGGCGGTCTGATTGCCCATGTCGTCGAGGCCGCCGGCGAAAAAATCCTGGTACTGCTCCGGCTCGAACACCGTCAGCAGCGCGAAGAGATCGGCGGTCGACGCCGCCAGCGCGCGCAACGCCAGCGAGCCCAGATACATCAGATTCATCGCGGTTTCGAGTATTTCCGGTGTAACGCGATCGTAGCCGAGGTTCTGATACACCTGGGCCAGGTCCGCCGTCGGCACATACCAATCGGTGAGGTATGAAAAATCATTGGCGCGGACGATGAACGCTTCGCCGCCGATGTCGCCGTAGTGGTGGGCCAGGTCGAAGTGGTCGGGAAATTCGAGTTCGCCCATCACGCCCAGAAAGCCCTCTTCGTAGCTCTGCTCGTGATGAGTCGTGAATTGCGTGTCCGCCACGACGTGCGCCAGGAATCCCAGCAGAAAAACCGCCGTCTGTCGGGTTTCCTCGTCCCACGGTTGCGGGTAAGTCGCCCGCACGTAATCGGCGGCGGCTTCGACCATCGATGCCGAATGTGCGGCCTCGGCCTCTGCGGTATAGCCGACGAGCCAACCCCAGTCGGGAAATCCCGCGCCCGCCAGCAGCGCGCCGTTACCGGCGTCCAGCCATTCCTCGTATTCCGGGTAATCCGGATCGGCGAACACCCAGGCGGCGCGCTGGCAAACATCGCCGTGCGTCAGCACACCGCAAGCCTGCGCCGCGGGAAGCGAAAAAAGCAGAACGAACGAAAACAGCGAAACCAGGGCGATCGTTTTCTTTTGGAACATGCGCCGATCCTTTTCTCCACCCTCCACTTTCAATATTTACCGGCAATCGCGCCGATCGGCAACTTGCTCGCCGGCGTCGAATTGGCCGGGGATGCCGGGCACCGGCCTGGCCGGGCGATCGTTGACGATCAATTCGCGCAGGCGATGGCCCGGGTCGTCGACGGCGATCCGCCACCCGGCGCGTTCCGCGGACTCGATCGTCAGGCGCAACCGGCCGTCGGCGAACGAAACGAGCGCCGCCGCGCAACGATCGAGCGCCCAGACCCGCTCCCGCTCCAGATCGACGTAGACCTGGCCGAATTGCCGGTAGGTCATCCCGGCGGCGTAAAGCGCCGTGCCGCAACCCCAATCGGGCGAAAGGTAACCGGCGGTCATTTCGTCGCGTCCCGTGTGGCCGTAATTTTCGAGGATCGCGCCCCGGTCGCGCGGACGGAGATGAATCAGGTTCCCCGGCGCAACTGGCTGCATTTCCTCGGCCAGCATGGTGGTGAACGAGGCGCGCAGCGCCGCCAGCGCCCGCTCCAGCATCTCCGGCCGGCGCGTGGCGCGGTACAGGTCGAAGTACAATGGGACGAACAACCCCTGCCGCGCGTCGTTGAATTCGGCGTCAGCGTTCATCACCGCGAAACCGCCGAAGGTATCGATGGAAAGTCGCGGATGATCGAACACCTGCTGGAACTGGCTGAGCCGGCCGGTCAGCCGTTCCGCCAGCGACAGCCACTTTTCGTCCTCGGTCGCGAGGTAGACGTCCAGGGCCGCGCACGCCGCCCAATACATGCTGAGTGAATTGACCGGAAAACAGCCGGTGAAGGGCTCCGGCCCGTCCTGCCCGGTGGGTCGCCCGGCGCAGGAATAAAGCAATTCGAAATCGAACCACTTTTCCTCGGGCAACACTTCCCTTTCGACGAACGACAACGATGCTTTCGCCGCCGCGAGCCAACGGTCGTCGGGCGCCAGGCGATGCAGGCGCGCCCAGAACATCGCCGGGGCCGCCGTCGACGCGCTGCGCGCCAGGATTTCCTGGGCCTGTAGTCCGTGCGGACCGGCCTCCATCCAAGCAGGCACCGAACCATCCGTCTGTTGATGGGTCAGCAGAAATTCCGCCAGCCGCGCGCTCCGGGCAAGGATGCGCGGATCGGGCGCGATCCATTCATGCCATTCGAGCAGGTGGAAGGCGGTGACCGCCGCGTCCGGCAAATGATAGGCGTCGATCATCTCGAAGGCGCGGGTGCCGCGCCGCCAGCTCACCTTGCCGTCCGGAATCAGGCAGATCGACGGCGGACAACCCTCGTCCAGCGGCGCCGCCAGCGCCAGTTCGACGATCCGCCGCGCGCGGCCGCGCAAGACGGTATCGCCGGAGCGCCCGGCGTGTAGCGCCGCGCCCAAGGCGGTGCGCGCCTGATTGAACCAGCATTGAAAAGAAACGATCGGCAGCACCTTCAGCCGGCCGGCGTGCAGAAAACCGGTCAGCAGCCGGTAACCGAGCGGGTGCAGGAACAGCGAGGTCTGCACCATCCCCATCAGCTTGATCATGCCGCCCTGGTGCTTGAGGTAGGAGCGGAACTCCTTTTCGCCCATGACCGCCGGCGCGCTGCCGGCGGTGACGGTCTGGGTGATCATCCCCGCCACGGGCCGTCCTTCATGGTGAAACTCGCGATAAAGGTCCTCGCGGAAGATGCGCCCGACGACCAGATCCCCCGCCGCGGCGAACGGCAGCATTTGCGGCTCGCAGCCCGCTTTACGGGAAAAGCGATCCCAGGCGAAGGAGGCCACCTCGGCCAGCGGCAGTTCGCCATGCAGCGGCCGTTCGAGCAGGTAATGACTCGTCCGGATGATGGTGTCGCGCGGGATGGCGCTGTCGGCGCGGGACTTTTCGAAAAAGATGTGCCCCTGCGTCCGCCAGGCGCCGAGCCCGAACGAAAAAACCGAATTGCCGTCCTCGTTCCGCCGTAAAAAGTTCAGATAAAGCCGGCCGTAAACCGGCCACATCGCGACATCCGCGACCAGCGCGATCGCCCGCGAGCCGGCCCCGGCGATTACCGCCGGCGTCCGCCAAACCTGATCCGCCATGACGAATTTCTCGCCCGGCCGCAAATAGGGAACCCACGCCTTGTCCGCCGGTCCGCCGCGCGTTTCATACCGGATTTCCAAATCGTGCAGCCGTACGGCCCGGCGGATCTCGAGAATCGTTTCCAGATGCCAGGTCGGGCCGACCCCTTCCATGGCCTGCGGCCGCAGGCGCAACACGCCGAACGGCAGATCGGCAATCCATTCCGCTCCTTCCTGCCGCCAGTCGACCCGGCGGCGAACGTCGTCGAAACGCACGGAAACGGGTTGCAGACGCAACCAGGCCGCCGACGCGGCGGCGGGTTCAGGGCCCAAACTAAACGGCAAGATCTGCTTTCGCATCGGTCATTACTCTCCGGTCGATCCGCCTTTCAGTATGGCGAATGGAAAGAAAAAGGGCGAGCCGAGCCCGCCCTTTCCTGTCATCGAATCGTCGTGCGAACTATTTTTTCGCCGGGGCTTTGTCTTCCGGTTTCGCCGGCGCGGGCGCGGCGGGAGCCGCGGGAGCGCCTTCCGGAGCCATCATGCCTTCGCCGCCCATCATGCCGGGCATCTGGGGCTGGGGCGCTTCGGGAGCGAACGGGCCCAGGTTCTGCTCGTTGATCTTGATCTTCGCGGTCGTTTTCAGCTGATTGACGATCTTGTTGTATTCTTCCATCTGCTGCTGCTGGGTGAGCCGCTGCGCGATCATCCCTTTGACCTGCTCGAAGTCCATCTTGGCCATCTGCGGATTCGAATCGTAGAACTTGCGCAGTTCCTCGTCGGTGGGCTGCTTGATGGCGGCTTTGATCAGGCCCTGGAGGTATTCGCCGACCACGACCTGTTTCTTGACCATATCCAGCTTCGCCTGGACTTCCGGCTTGTTCAGGTAGCCTTCCTGAACCGCCTTCTGATAAACCAGTTCGGCCTGGACCATGGTGTCGACCATGTTGCGTTTGCCGGCTTCGGTTTTCAGTTGCGCCTGGATGTATTCCGGGGCCTCGGCCACTACTTTTTCCAGTTGTTCCTTGGGAATCGGTTGATCGTTGACCCAAGCCACAACTTCGCTGTCGGTATATTTTTTCGCCGGAGCGCTGGTTGCATTGTTACCGGTATTGGCGCAGCCGGCCAGCAGGGCAAACGCCAGGATCATCGCCAAAACGGAGATTGATTTGAATTTCATGGTTCTTCCTTTAGTAATAATGAATAACGACCTCAAAGCCGCGACAGCCTAGCCGCAAACGACTCAACTGTCAAAGCGGTTGGAGGTTGCGCGGATCGCCTGGATAATCCGGATCAATTGGGAGGTGAAATAAAAAACCTCGCTGCCCGCCGACGGGCGCCCCTCCGCCGGCAGGCCGGCTTCCGCCTCGTCCCGTTCCGGTCCGGCGGCCGCGCGGATTTTCGCCCGGCATTCAGCGCCGAAAATTTCGCCGTTGGACCCCAAAACGCGCACGCCTTTTTCCATCAACCGGGCTGCCAGTTCGCCGCTCAAGGTCACGGCGATGTCATCCGGCCGGATATGCTCGACGATCCATTGATCGGCGGCCGCCGCATCCGGAAGCACGACCAGGCGAATCCGCTCGTCCCGCGGCACCTCGACCGGACGGACGGAAACCACGTGGACCGTCAGGCCGAAGCGGCGGGCGATGCCGTACACCTCGTTTTGGATCGCGCAGAATTCGGCGTCGATGTAGATGTCCAGCAAAAAAAACTCCCCCAATTCGCGAAGGAAGCATTGTTTCTTTGGTACCCGTTTCTTATCTTGTTCGCAAGCATGGAATCGACCAGGAGAAAAACCATGACCCGGGATAAAATGTTTCACGCCCACGACGCCGCCCGCCTCGACGATCCGGCGCGCCGCCGCCACCTGCCGGTTGACCGCCTGGTGGCCATGGTCGGCCCGCGGCCGGGCGAAACCATCGCCGATATCGGCGTCGGCCTGGGATTGTGTCTGCTGCCGATCGTCGAAGCCCTGCGGGGCGAAGGCCGTTTTCTCGCGGTCGACTGCCAGGAAGAAATGCTGGCCCGCTTTCGCGAAAAAATCGCCGCGTTTCCCTATGCCGAGGCGATCGAAACGGTGTTGACGCCTGCCGAAGCGAACGCTTCCAGGGTCGAGGGCGGATAGACGTTGGTCGCGTGCGCGATTTCGCCGCTCAGGACCAACGGGGTGGTGGCTTCAGTCTCGCCCTTCCAGATGCGGATTTCGCCGAACTTCACGCTGCCGGAG